>JAFYET010000395.1 GCA_017544125.1 Ruminococcus sp.
GGGTACTATTTCTACGGCGATGTTCTATACTGAACTTGACCCGTATACTATGGAGCCTGTGTTCGTTGCAAAAAGGCGTGAGGATAAGGCTGCACAAAGGGCGCTGCTGCAATACTACCGCCCCGAGAACAGGCGTATGATAATAGAAGCCCTCATAAAAGCGGGCAGAGAAGACCTCATCGGGCAGGGTAAGGACAAGCTCGTTGCCCCCGACAGAGAGTATGTAGAATATAAAAGAAACAAGCAGGCGGGAAAGCCCGCCAAAGGCACAAAGGGAAACGGTAAATGGCAAAAGCAAAACGCCCCGCAAAAAAGAGGAAAAACTACAAAAAGAAAAAGAAGCTGACCGCCTACCAGATAAGGCGCAGGGTGAAATTCTCGCTTCTTATAATAGGGCTGCTCGGCTGTATAGTTACCGGTATTCTGGAGTATACCGGCAGGATAGATATTCTTGTGAGCTTGGGGCTTCGTGATATGCCTGCCGAGGGCGAGGAGCTGTCGGTGCATTTTATAGATGTGGGGCAGGGGAGCTGTACGCTGCTGCTGTCAGACGGCAAGAGTATGCTCATCGACTCGGGCGAGGCTCAGTACAGCAGCAGGGTGATAAAGTATCTTAAGCGCAAGGGTATAAAGAAGCTCGACTGTGTGCTTATAACCCACCCCCATACCGACCATATGGGCGGCATGGCTGATATAATAAGCAAAACAGGCGCTGCCCGCATAATAATGCCAAGGGTTGACCCACAGTATACCCCCACCACCCCGACCTATGAGAATTTCCTGCGGACTATAAAGAGCAAGGGGCTTAAAATAGACGAGGCAAAAGATGAGAGCTTCACCCTCGGCAAGACGAGGATAGCCCTCTATACCTCACCCTATAAGGGCGAGAACCTTAACAATAACTCGGTGATAGTCAGAGCCGAAAACGGCACGAATACCTTCCTCATCACGGGTGATTGTGAGAATGAGGAGGAGCAGCTGCTCATAGATAAGGGCGTAGACCTTAGCGCAAAGGTGCTCTGCGTTGCCCACCACGGCAGCTCGAGTGCCAGCTCTGCCGATATGCTTGACAGGGTGCTGCCAAGGTATGCAGTTATCTCCTGCGGCGAGGGCAACAGCTACGGCCACCCCCACGATGTCACCCTTACAAGGCTTAATAAGTACGCCGACTATATCTACCGCACCGATAAAGACGGCACGGTGGTTTTCATATCCGACGGAAAAGGGCTTTCCGTGCGGACTTCGTCCTAAAATAATATAGAAGAAATAATAAATAATAAAGAATAATTAAGGAATGCCCTTCGGGCATATATTTTAAAATCCGTCGCCGCAGGCGACAACCATAATTATGCATTATGAATTATGCATTGAAAAGGGGAACCACCATGTTTTATTCCGTAGACAGGGTCGATGATGAATATGTTATGCTCTGCGATGATGACGGCGATACAAAGGAGCTTCGGCGCTTTCACTTTGAGGGCGATGTGCAGCCCGGGCAGGTCTACCGCCTTGAAGCGGGCAGGTTTGTTTATGACGAGCCCGAAACAGCCGCCCGCCGTGAGCGTATACAGGCGCTGGAAGAGGAACTGTTTAATAATGCATAATGCATTATGCATTATTGATGTATCGCCCTTGCGGGCGATGATATGCCCATTCGGGCGTTCGCCTGCGGCGAATAATTATGAATTATCAATAGTAATATACTTGCTTGATATGGAAGGTATCAACATAATTGATACCATAACTGTTACCTGTTACCTGTTAACTGTTAACTGTTAACTGAATCGACCGGAGGTCTTTATAATGGAGAACGATCTGTTTTCGCAGCTCAGAGAAAAAGCACCTAAAATGTCAAAGGGTCATAGGGCGATAGCTGCCTTTATACTCGAGCATTACGATAAGGCGGCGTTTATGACCGCACAGAAGCTCGGCGGCGCTGTGGGCGTGTCAGAAAGCACGGTGGTGCGCTTTGCATCAGACTTAGGCTTTGACGGCTACCCCGACCTGCAAAGGAGCCTGCAGGAGCTTATGCGCAACCGCCTGACGGCTGTTCAGCGTATAGAAGTCACCTCTGACCGTATCGGGCAGGCTGATGTTCTGGATAGGGTCATAAACCTTGATATAGATAAGCTCCGCCGTACCCTCGAGCAGACCTCCCGTGAGGCTTTCTCAAGCGCTGTGCAGAGCATTATCAGTGCTAAGACCATATATATCTTAGGCACAAGAAGTGCTGCATCTCTGGCATCGTTTTTAAACTATTACCTGAACCTTATCTACCCTCAGGTGAAGCTCGTGCGCTCTACCACCACAAGCGAGATGTTTGAGCAGATACTGCGTATTGATGATAACGACGTTATGATAGGCAT
Source organism: Ruminococcus sp. (assembly GCA_017544125.1). Classification (GTDB taxonomy): domain Bacteria; phylum Bacillota; class Clostridia; order Oscillospirales; family Ruminococcaceae; genus NK3A76. The sequence goes on from JAFYET010000395.1 coordinate 2,367, forward strand.
ATCATTCCCACGCTATTCAAAGCAGACGGTCAAGGCGCTCAAATACGCCCACGAGAGCGGCGCACACGTTATCGCTATTACCGACAGCGATAAGTCGCCCATAGCCCAGTATTCAGACGACCTGCTTTGCGCAAGAAGCGATATGGCTTCCTTCGTTGACTCACTTGTTGCACCCCTGAGCCTTATAAATGCCCTTATCGTGGCGGTATCTGTCAATAATAAAGACACTGTTTCCAAGAGCTTTGAGCGGCTTGAAAAGATATGGGCTGACTACGATGTCTACGAAAAGGGCGAGGACGACAGCGATGGAACGTTTTGATGCGCTTATAATAGGCGGCGGTGCGGCAGGGCTTATGTGCGCTGTGCAGACAGCCTGGGGCGGCGGGTCGGTGCTTGTTATCGAGCATGAGCGTGTTGTCGCTAAAAAGCTGCGTATAACCGGCAAGGGTAGGTGCAATGTCACCAATAACTGCGACCCTAAAACGGTGCTTGATAACACCGTGTCTAACCCCCGCTTTATGTATTCGGCACTGAGCAGCTTTTCGCCGGAGGATACTATGGCGTTTTTTGAGATGCTGGGCGTGCCGCTTAAGACTGAGCGTGGCAACCGTGTTTTCCCCGTCTCCGATAACGCAAACGATATAGCCGAGTGCCTGATAAATACAGCTAAGCAGGCTGGTGTTAAGATAGTGCGTGAAAATGCCCGTGAGCTGCTCATAGAAGATGGCAGGGCAGTGGGCGTTAAGTGCGATAATGACACATTCTTCGGTAAAAATATAGTAGTCGCCACAGGCGGCAAAAGCTACCCGAAAACAGGCTCGACGGGCGACGGCTACTCTTTTGCAAGAGCCGCAGGTCATACCGTTACGGATATAACCCCCTCGCTCGTGCCAATGGTCACAGCGCAGAAGAGCGAGTGCGCCGAGATGATGGGGCTGAGCCTGCGCAACGTCACCCTCTCTCTCTGTGAAAAGGGTAAGGACAAGCCCGTCTACTCAGAGCTTGGCGAGATGCTTTTTACACACTTCGGCGTTTCGGGTCCGCTGGTGCTCTCCGCATCGGCGCATATAAGCGATATGAAAAACGGCAGATACCACCTGCTTATCGACTTAAAGCCCGCCCTTGACCGTGAAAAGCTCGATAAGCGTATACTGCGTGACTTTGAAAGCTCAAAGAACCGTGATTTTTCAAACTCACTCGGTCAGCTGCTGCCTGCAAAGATGATACCCGTCATTATCAGGCGCACGGGCATAGACGGCGCAAAAAAAGTAAACCAGCTCACCCGTCAGGAACGTGAGCGGCTTATAGATGAGATAAAATCATTCAGGCTCGATGTTTCGGCACTGCGCCCCATAGATGAAGCAATAATCACCCGAGGCGGCGTTGATGTGCGTGAGATAGAGCCAAAGACCATGCGCTCGAAAAAGACAGAGGGCTTGTACTTCATCGGTGAGGTCTTGGATATCGACGCATATACAGGCGGCTTCAATCTCCAGCTTGCCTTCGCAAGCGCAGTAAGCGCAGCGAAATCAATAATGCATAATTCATAATGCATAGCGTTTTCCGCAGAGCGGATAATGCGTGCATAATTGATGTGCGCCCTTGCGGGCAATGAAATGCCCATTCGGGCGTTTGCTGCATTGAGAATTATAAATTATCAAATTGCCGATTCAGCGGCGCAGCCGCTTTTTAAATCCGTGCGCCGCAGGCGCACACCTTAATTATGCATTATGCATTGAAAGGAGGGGTATTATGAATAAAGTCAAAGCAGTGCGCACCTTTGTGGTGTTCTGGCTCCCGGGTGGGATGTTCATAAACTTCATACTGCTGTTCTTCGTTGACGGCAAGCGTAAAATGACCGTGGTCAACAAGCGCCTTAAACACCGTGCCGGCAAGAATAATACCCGCCCCGCATCGACCAGCTGTAAGGAGTATATAGTTGACGTGCGCTTAGGTCATAAGAAAAAGCTCAGAAGCCTTTACTGTAACCTCTCGATGTATAAGAAGTTCCGTGAGGGCAGAGAGTATGAGGTATACCTTAAGCGTAACCGCATCAAGAGCATCGTCGAGCCCGGCAAGCAGAGCGAGCTTACCAAAAAGGTGGTTGACGGTGTCAAGATGCACTCGCTTGCAATGTCAATAAGCGCCGCTATGGCATACCCCGGCGACGATATGAAGCGCCTTGACGAATACCTTTCCAAGGAAAAGCCCGAATATAATCACGAAAGCCAAGAATAATCAATAATGCATAATGCATAATTCATAATGCATAATTGATGTATCGCCCTTGCGGGCGATGATATGCCCATTCGGGCGTTCGCCTGCGGCGAATAATTATGAATTATCAAATTACTAATTCAGCGGCGCAGCCGCTTTTGAATACGTGCGCCGCAGGCGCACACCTTCATTATGCATTATGCATTATGAATTATGCATTAAAAAATCTGGGAGGTTTTATAATGAGTATCAACGTAGCACTTGACGGTCCTTCGGGAGCCGGAAAATCGACTATCGCAAAAATGGCAGCGGCAAGGCTTGGCTTTGTCTATGTAGATACGGGGGCAATGTACCGTACTATCGCCTATTATGTTATAAAAGAGGGTGTCGGCACCGATGACCCCGAGGCGGTAAAGGCAGCCCTGCCCGGTATTAAGATAGAGCTTAAAAATGAAGGCACGCAGCAGGTGTTCTTAAACGGCGAGAATGTTTCCGACCTTATCAGAACGCCCGAGATATCAATGGGCGCATCAAAGGTCTCGGCTATCCCCGAGGTAAGGGCATTCCTGCTCGGGCTTCAAAAGGATATCGCCGCAGCTAACGATATTATAATGGACGGGCGTGATATAGGCACAGTCGTCCTGCCCGATGCGCAGGTCAAGATATTCCTCACAGCATCAGCCGAGGAGAGGGCTAACAGGCGCTTTAAGGAGTTGCAGGAAAAAGGCGACCCCTCTACCTATGAGGAAGTGCTTGCCGATATAAACCAGCGTGACTATAACGATACCCATAGAGATATCGCCCCGCTCAGACAGGCGGACGATGCGGTGCTCGTTGACTCGTCAGCCCTCACCCTCGAGCAGACCGCCGAGGAGATAGTAAGGGTGATAACCGAAAAAACAGCAAAAAAAAAAGAACGTAAGCCAAGAGAGCTGATGCCCGTTCACCCTATAACCAAGACGCATAGGTATAACCCCGTAAAGCTCGTGTTCTATACGATACTGCGCTATATAGTTATAGGGCTATATCACCTGTTCTATGATATCCACTTCGAGGGCGTTTCAAATGTCCCTAAGGACGGCGGCAATGTCTTTGCCTCTAACCACCGCAGCTATCAGGACCCCGTTTTTATAGCCCTGCATACCCGTATACCCCTTTCCTATATGGCTAAGGAGGAGCTCTTCAAGCAGAATATCCTCTTTACCGGGCTTATAAAGTTCTTCGGCGCTTTCCCCGTGTCAAGGGGCAAGGGCGATACGGCGGTCATTGATACATCAATAGAAAAGCTCGAGCAGGGGAGAAACCTCGTTATCTTCCCCGAGGGCACACGCTCTAAGGACGGTAAGGTCGGCCCCGGTAAGACGGGCGTTGCACTTATCGCCGCTGTGGCTCAGACTAAGATAGTGCCGGTGGGTATAATCTTTGAGGGAAACCTGAAGTTCAGAAGAAAGGTCATAGTGCGCTACGGCATACCCGTGACCCCCGCCGAGATAGGCGTTACAGGCACCGACCCACGCTCTCTTAAAAAGATAAAGCTCAGAATAATGGAAGATATAACCAGTTTGGTAGAGAAAGATGTTAACGAATTGTAAAATTTCTGTTGCAAAAACCGCAGGTTTTTGTTTTGGTGTAGACAATGCGGTCAAAATAGTGTATAATAAATTAAATAGCCGACATAATGTTGCGACTCTGGGGCCTATAATCCATAACCCCAATGTGGTCGCCGATCTTGAGCAAAAAGGCGTTAAGGCTATTGATATCACACAGGCTCAGAAGGGGCAGACTGTCGTTATACGCTCTCACGGCGTGGGCAGGGCTGTTTATGATGAGCTTGAGGCAGCAGGTGCCGAGATAGTCGATGCTACCTGCCCTTTTGTGTCACGTATACATAAGCTGGTGAGCGGGCATTCAAAAAACGGCGGTGCCGTGCTCATCGCAGGCGACCCTGCACACCCCGAGGTCGAGGGTATCATGGGTCACTGTGAGGGTGATGTGTATACCTTCGGCAGTAAGGGCGAGCTCGAAGCCGTTATTGATGCAAACGGTCTTGAAAGCAGAGATGTTCTCGTCGTTTCGCAGACGACCTTCAATAAGGGCGTTTTTGAAGAGTGCGAGGGGGCTGTAAAACAGCTTCTGCCAAATGCTAAGATATGTGATACTATATGTAACGCTACCGCTAAAAGGCAGCAGGAGGCAAGAGAGCTTGCAAAGAATTCCGATGTGATGATAATCGTCGGGGGCAGGCATAGCTCGAATACCTTGAAGCTGCGTGATGTGTGCAGTGAGTATTGTAAGACAGTGCTCGTTGAAACAGCGGCTGAGCTTGAGAAGAGTGACTTTGAGGGCGCAAGCTATATCGGGATTTCCGCCGGCGCATCGACACCGGCTTATATAATCAAGGAGGTACAACAAACCATGAGTGAAATGACAAAAACTACTGAAGAGGAAGTATTTAACTTTGAGGAGGAGTTAGAGAAAACTCTCAAAAAAATACATAAAGGGCAGAGGGTCGAAGGCTATATCATCGGTATAGACGCTAACGGCGAGGTAAAGGTCGATATAGGCACAAAGCACACAGGCTATATCCCCGCAGGTGAGCTTACAGACGATCCTACACTTAAGCCTGAGGATGTAGTAAAGCCCGGCGAGACAGTTGAGCTTATCGTGCTTACAACAAGCGATAATGACGGTATAGTAACACTTTCCAAGAAGAAGGTAGACGCTGCAAAGGGCTTTGAGAAGATAGTTGCAGCTAAGGAGAATGATGAGGCTCTTACAGGCGTTGTAACAAACGTTATCAAGGGCGGCGTGCTCGTAACATCGGGCGGCGTTAAGGTGTTCATCCCCGCTTCACAGGCTACAGCAAGAAGAGATGATGACTTAAATGAGCTTCTTAAGAAGACGGTTGACTTCAAGCTCCTCGAGGTAAATGAGGATAAGCAGAGAGCAGTAGGCTCTATCAGAGCTCTTCTTAAGGAGAAGAGAGCTGCTGCACAGGCTGAGTTCTTTGAGAACGCAGAGGCTGGTCAGACTATCGTCGGCGAGGTAAAGAGCGTTACAGATTACGGCGCATTCGTTGATCTCGGCGGTGTTGACGGTCTTGTAAGAAGAGCTGACCTTACCTGGAACAGGATCAAGCACCCCTCCGATGTTGTCAGGGTAGGCGATAAGGTAGAGGTCACTATCAAGGATATAGATAAGGAAGCGGGCAAGATCTCCCTCTCTATGAAGAAGGATAGTGAGAACCCCTGGAATATCTTCAAGAGCAAGTTCGAGGAGGGTCAGGTAGTTAACGCTAAGATCGTTTCTATCACTTCATTCGGTGCATTCGCTCAGATCATCGAGGGCGTTGACGGTCTTATACATATCTCCCAGATAGCTAATAAGAGAGTTGACAGCGTGGGCGATATCCTTAAGGTCGGCGATGAGGTAGAGGCTAAGATCATCGAGATAAACGATGAGTCTAACAGAATAAGCCTTTCTATCCGTGCACTTCTTCCCGAGGAGGAAGAGGAAGAGACAGAGGCAGCTCAGACAGAGGCTTCCGAGGACGAGGAATAATATAGGCTGATCTGTAAGTCAGTATGATCTTTCGGGGGCGAGATATCGTCCCCGTTTATATTGAAACTATAAAGATATTAGAATTTTGGTTTGAGGACTAAAAATTATGAGTGAACAAAGAACAAAAGCAAGCACGGCAAAAAAGAAAAAGCGCTCGCATAAAAAACGCAGGAGCACCGGCTTTGCGGTCTTTGCAGGGTTTATGAAGGTGCTGGGTACGTTTTTGCTGTCGGTGATACTTGTGCTCGTTATAACAGGGTCGATATTCGCAACCGCCCTGACTATCTACGTGCTCAACTA
>JAFYET010000396.1 GCA_017544125.1 Ruminococcus sp.
AGGCGTGGTACCCAGCGACTGGGGTGCGCCAGATACGCCCTGCTCGTTTCTGCATCTTGCAGCAAGGTGATAGGGTGAAACGCCCGATTGCTTTGCTGCGTCCATAAAGGTCTGCGCATAGCTGTACTTAACGCCTGTGTCGGGTGCGGTGAAGCTGCCTTTCATAAAGGTGTCGGCAAGTATAGCCTTAACGCCGTCAATGTTATGTACGCTCGGGTTGTAGGAAAGGTTTTCAAACATGAAAATGTTGGTATCATCAAGGAAATTTCGTGGGTCAAGGTAATAGGCGATTATCTCATCAGATGCCTGCACCCAGCTGCCGTCAAGCCCGTACCATGTGCCGGTAGCAGGGTCATAAGCGCCCTCTTTCATCGACTTCCATGAATCCAAAGCATATGAGGGAACTAAGCTCCTGCCCAGAACGCACTCCTCTTTAAGCACGTAGTTCCAGTCAAGACCCGTCTTCTGCGCCATGAATATCCAGTTGGGGTGATCCTTGTGCAGTTCTCTTAGCATGGGCTTGTAGCTGTCGGGGAAACCCTGGCTCTTCATGTAGCTTTCAAATTCCTTGTCGCTCATGCCTGTCTTGGCTGTCGTCTCGGTATTTGCTGCCGTAGTGTTCGAGGCTGTCGAAGTGCTTGACGATGCTGCTGTATCAGAATTGCTCACAACATCTATGTACCATGCGCTTACATAACCCGTCGTGCCGCCTGCGGTTATCTTGTACCACTTCTGCCCCGACGAGTCGTTAGCCTCACCCTTGATCGTTACGCTCGTACCTTCGCTGATAGATGTGATTATTGAATTGTTGGTGCCGGCACCTGTTCTTACATTCAGAGAATCAGCCGTTACCACGCCGGTTTTTGCAGAAGCGTTTAGAGCTGACAGCTGAACCATTGTAAGAGCAACCGCAGATGCACACAGTGCGCTGAGCGCACGACCAAAAAGACCCATTTTGTATTCACTTCCTAACTTTTTTACATATTATCCTGAATTTTTATTCATTTTCCTGTTTCAGGGGGTGTATTTAATATTATAATAGGAGAGCCTTTATTTGTCAAGGGGCAATCTGTTCATAGAAAGTTTACAAAAGAACAAATTTACGGCTTTTTAAAAGATTACAAAGTGGTTACATCTATATTTGGTGTACGATAATAGGGTCAGGAACTATATTTAGTTGAAGGGAGCATCTCGTCAAATAGTAACCAAAATTTCGGACACTTTTTTGTATGGAATAACAATAGATTTTTTTGGAATCATTTGTTATAATATGTCTTACCGACAACACTCGAAATATCGGTGTTATCGGGGGATAAGCGAGAATCGAGTCGGGAGCGAAAAATAAACCGTACAAAATTTCCCGCAGTTCCCAAGTGTGTAAAATTTTCGGAGCGGATGAATGGGCGAGGGCAAGAAAGAAAGCTCCCCGCCCACTCATGAGCTTCCACATTACCTGAGCAGACCCTAAGGAGGTAATACTATGAAAAAGCTGAAGGTAAGCAAGGCTGCAATAGCTGTTTCAACAGCAGTGCTGATGACATCGAGCCTGCTGACACCTGTTATATCTGCATCAAGCACCAACAAGCTGACCCTCACCCCTGATAAATACGAGATAAAGCCGGGCGAGAGGATAGCTGTGTCACTTGACTATTCGCCCTCTGAGTCGGGCGTTGCAGGCTTTACCATAGATGTTCACTATGACCCGAATTCTGTAAGCGTTTATGTCCCCAAGGAGGATATGAGCGCAAACAGCCCCTTCTCGGTAGTCACCAATAATGAGTTTGACAACGGCGTTATAAAGATAGTCGGTGCAAATATGAGCGGCACTAACGTGACAGGTCACGGCAAGATAACGACCCTCTATTTTGACGTTAAGGACACGGCAACGGGTACATTTGACTACTGGATAGATGTTGAGAATATGGTGGCTGATTCAAGCAGCGCCTATGTAAACGCTAACTACAGCGTGCCTACCAAGAGCGACCCTGTAAGCGTAAGCGTCAAGGGCAAGGAAGAGACTAAGGTAACGACCAAGGCGACCACTAAGGCTACTACCAAGGCAACAACTAAGGCAACAACTAAGGCAACGACCAAGGCTACTACCAAAGCCACTACAAAGGCTACAACTAAGGCGACAACAAAAGCCACAACTACCACAAAGGCAACAACTACGACCAAGGCGACTACGACAACCAAGACTGCGACCACTACCAAAGCAACTACAACGACCAAGGCAACAACGACCAAGGCTCCCGAGACGACCAAGGTGACAACTACCACCAAGGCACCCGAGACGACCAAGGTAACAACTACAACAAAGGCTCCCGAAACAACTAAGGCAGCTACAACAACCAAAGCAGCCGAGACTACAAAGGCGGCAACAACTACCACCAAGGCAGAAGTTACAGCAGAGCCCGAGGTTCTCCCCGAGGAGGAGAAGATCGAGGTAGTATCTTCACCCGAGGGGCAGATACTTTACAGCTATAACCAGCAGGGCGGCGACTTCAACTCAGAGAGCACCGTGCAGTATTGCTTTGACCTGAGCGAGTATGCCGGTGATCTTGAGGGCAAGGCTGATATCGAGGTCAAGGTAGCATCGAGCGGCAACGTTTCAGGCGCTTTAGGCTTCGGCACTAACGACGGTATGTGGCAGTCATATGAAAACTCCACAACAGGCGGCACAGAGGCAGTTTGGCAGGCAAACGATGTTGACCTTTCACAGTTAAACGGTACAGCAGCAGTTCAGTTCTACTACATAAAGGACGGCGCTGAGGTAAATATCGAAGACGTAAGCATCAAGCTCTATGAGAGCGGCGACGAGGAAACGGCAGTTGACGCTGACGGCTCTGATGATGAAGATGACGGCGAGCAGGACGACACAGCCGATACAACAGACGAAGACGATACTGACGACACAGATGATGATGACGACGTCTACACCGACGACAACGGTGATGACGAGAACGCTGATGAAGACATTGACGCCGACATCGAAGATGATGAAGACGAAGACGCTGATGGTTATGATGAGGACGAAACATATGAGGAGGGCGAGAGCATAGACCACTCAGACCTTACATATGACGGCGACATCACAACGCTTGACAAGGCAGCAGTAGAGAGCAAGGTCGCAGACGCAGCCGAGCAGGCAGGCTCAAACCCCCAGACGGGTGACAGCACAGCACAAAATGTAAGGCTTTTCATAATGATAATCTCAGAGTGTGTACTGGCATATTCGGGCTTCGAAGTAATGCTAAACAAGCTGCTTTTCGGCAGGAAGGAAGATAAATAAATAACCCCTTGGCAGGGATCTATGCTTAAACGGCTATATTGAAGGAAAAACCGCAAGCGCACCTAAAATGCGCCTGCGGTTTTTGCTGCTGTGATATATCATTTTATCCCCAGCGGGTTTATATAAGCGATAGGGTCTGTCCACTCGCCGTTTTGCTTAATGGCAAAGTGCAGGTGTGCGCCCTCGGTGTTCTCGACTACCGCTGTGTCGCCCACATAGCCGATGATGTCGCCTGAGTTCACCTCATCGTCCACCGCCACAGCCACGGCACTTGTCAGGCTGTAATAATGCCCCACTATGCCGTTTCCGTGGTCAACTGTCACGCAGTAGCCCCATAGCGTGTCTTCCCAGACTTTTGTCACTACGCCCTTGTTCATAGCCTTGACAGCCGTTCCCTTGTCGGCTTTTATGTCAACGCCGTCATGGGTCTTCCATACGCCCAAGGTCTCGCTCTTGACAAGCTCGCCGCCGCTGAACGGGTTTATTATCTCGCCGTTTACGGGCATGATGTTTGGCTGGGTGTTGTATTCCTTGTCGTTTTTGATGTCTTTACCCGTGCTCTCATCGGGCAGCACCTCACTGACCGAGCTGTCATCACGCTGGGGCTTCTTTACGTCCTTTTGCTTTGCCTCTGCCTGCTCTGTTATCACACTGTCGGGTATATTTAGCTCAAAGCTCTCGTTCACCGAGCCTATCGCCTTGCTGTATGCGAGAATGCCCGCCCCCGCCATTACCGCAAGGCTTGCGGCTGCTGTGATGTAAAGCCCCTTTGCCCCGAGAACCTTTGCTATCCTGTTTTGAGATTTCATAATTCATCTTTCCTTTCAATAAGCCTTGCGGCTGTTTGGGATTATTATTGACGGGCAAAAGGGAATATATTCATATAAAAATACAATTGTATGCGTTTGTATACAAAAATATACAAACGATACTGATAAAGATAAAGATATAGATAAAGAGAAAGAAGAAGATAAAGAGTAAGAGCAAGAAATTATACGGACGGACGGTCGTGCTGTGCCAGAGCCTGCCATAAATTGTGACAAAACTTAATAATTGTCACAATAAAGCTGTTGCAATCTGTTAATAAATATGTTATAATAAATTTATACATAACCACAATTACCGTATGTATAGGCAGGAGTGATTAAAATATGAAAAGACCACGCATTCTTACCACTCTGCTTGCCCTTGTCATTGCGGGAACTGCTGCTGTTGACAGCTTCTGCATATATGACGTTTACGGGCAGAGCGCTAAGGGAGCTGTTGCTGCGGCTGCCGAGAACAAGAGTGAAGATGACAAGGAAAAGGAACAGGTCCGCAAAGAGCGTGAAGCGCAGGAGGGCGTGCTTTTACAGATAGCACAGGAGGGCAATGTAAGCTACACCCCCTCGCAGATCGACACCGATGATGATTTCAAGGTGCTCGATTCTACCCAGGCGCTGGAATTCTTGCAGCAGATAGGTGACCGCTTCGGCATTGAAGATGCAGCGGGCGAGTATACCGTCACATCTGAGGCAACGACCAACGATTCGCACCTGTATTTTTTGCAGCAGAAGTTTAAGGACATACCCGTTTTCGGCTCGACCATAACTATGGAAGCCGATAACGACGGCACAGTGCGCAGCGTTGAGGGCAGCCATGTTGATGTTGACCCCGATATGGATACCGAGCCCGACATTCTTGTTGATGAGGCAAGAAAGATAGCCGACACCTACGCTCAGACAAAGCTGGGCTATGTGGCAGGCGAGTATGACCTGGCCAGCGGCGGCGTTGTGTTCAACCCCAAAAAGAGAGAAGACGTTATTCTCTGCTACTGCTATTATGTAACTGCCCCGGGCAGCAGCGTTGTAAAGGCTGTAATAATGGTAGATGCTGAGACAGGCTCTATAAGCGGCACAAAGCCCATGATCAATTCAGAGATGATAACCCTTGACAGCAAGGGGCTGCCGAATATAATGCCTATCGGGCAGGACGGCAAGCAGGTAAAGGTCAGGGTATATAAAAACAGCGACACCGAGTATCTGCTCAGAGATGACGATGCGAAGATAGAAGTACACGCCTGTGACAGGAACAAGGGCGAGTATACCGAGACGGAGCTAAAAGAGCTGCCCGTTGTGGCGTATGACCCCAACAAATCAGGCTGGAAGGATATCGACGATAAGGTGCCCGACCCCAACGCCGTAGATGCCCTTGCAAACCTTGAAAAGGTAACTGATATGTACTCAGCCAAGTTCTCACGCAAGGGGCTTGAGAATAAGGACGACAGCGTTGTGCTGCCCGTGTATGTGGGCGTTCAGAGATACGGCGGCACTGACTGGACGGGCAATGCCGCAGTATACGGCGGCGAGTATATGGTAGTAGGTCCCTACACCGAGAAGGAAGACGGCACTGTAAAGGACGCTTCCTGCGCATCATACCTTGATGTTATGGGTCATGAGTATACACACGCAGTTCTCTCGCACGACTCGACTATCGAGCAGAGAACTTATGACGAGGAGAGCGGCGAGTCATACGCTAAATCAGTCCAGAGCGCTATCCACGAGGGCTATGCTGATATATTCGGCGAATTCTGTGATGACTATGCAGATGACGGCACATTGAACGGCACCTGCAACTGGTCGAGCTTTGCAAGAAACATGGCAAGCCCCACCATAACCGAATACAGCCAGTATACCGAGTTCACCACCGACGGTCACGACGGTGCTGCACTTATATCCTACCCCGTATACAAGGCTGCAACAGCGCAGAAAAACAGCATATCTACCGATAAGCTGGCTTCACTTTTCTACTATTCGATGCCCCATATAACCTCATCTATGAGCTTTAAGGAGCTGCGCCATATGCTTGAAAAGCGTGCGGCGATATCTGTTAACAGCGGCTCAACGACACTCAGCCTTACCGAAGGCGAGCTTGAAACGCTTATCGACAGCTTTGACGAGGTGGGCATACCCTCATCATTCATCAACAGATTAAATCAGGGCGGCAGCGTTATAGTCTATGATAAGGATGACAATATCTGCGATAACTACCACATCAAGGTGGTAAGGCTTTATGACAAGACAAGCACGCCTCTTATTGATGAAGACGTGACAAAGAATGAATTCAAGCTGCCTGCCGAGCTGCCTAACGGCATTTACAGGTTTGTCCTCACCGATACTGAGGACGCAGGGCTTGAATATTCCTACGATGTTATAGTTAACGACCAGAACGACACCAACAAGAGCGAGAAGTATAACGACACTATAAAATTCTACACCAAGTTCGGTTCCAAGGAGCGTGAGGTGGTAATGGTGCTTGACGTTTCCGGCTCTATGAGCGGTGAGCCTATGACACAGACAAGGCTCTCGGCACAGAAGTTCGTAAACACCGTTTTGGGCGAAGCACCTGCTACAAAGATAAGCATAGTTACATATTCAAGCTCGGCTAATACCGTTATAGAGTCATCAAACAAGAAGAGCCAGCTGGTATCTCTCATAAGCGGGCTTTATGACGGGGGCGGCACGAATATCTATGACGGCCTGCAAAAGGCTAACGATATACTCGAGCGCTCAAAGGCACCCAAGAAGCAGATAGTTCTGATGTCTGACGGCTACCCCAACGAGGGCAAGAGCGAAAACGGCAGCTATGCACAGCCCTGTATCGACTATGCCGAGGAGCTCAAATCAAAGGATATACTCATCTACTCCCTCGGCTTCTTCCACTCACTCAGCGGCTCTGAAAAGGACGAGTGCTCGGCACTTATGAGCGCTATCGCAACACCCGGCTATTACTTCGAGGTCGGCTCGGCTGCCGATGTGCAGTTCGTGTTCAACGACCTGGCAGACCAGGTGTCGGGCGGCAATTACATCTATATACGCATTGCCTGCCCTGTTGACGTTATCGTAAAGTATAAAGACCAGATACTCAGCTCTGTAAAGAAGTCTTTCAACACCCGTACCGACTTCGGCACCCTGACCTTTGACAGCGAAAAGGGCGACGAGAAGGACGACGATGACGACGACGACAGCAGCAAGAGCAAGAAGAAAGACGATGATGACGACGAGGAAAGCGGCAGCACATCATCTGATGATGAGGTAAAGATACTCAGGCTCAAAGACGGTGTTGATTACGAGATATGTATAAACGGCACCGGCAAGGGCAAGATGGATTATTCTATCAGCTACCCCAATGAGGACGGCGATTATAAGGACGTAAGAAAGTTCAAGGGCGTGCCCATAACCAAGGATACCGTGATATCCACAAACACCGACAAGACCAAGGACACCGAGCTCAGCGTCGATTCTGACGGCGACGGCGTGTTCGATATGGTATACACCGCAAAGCAGGATTCAAAGGGCGTGCTCAAGAACAAGAACCTCAAGACGATAATCATAATAGCCGTATCGGCAGTGCTTCTGCTGCTGGTAGTCATAGAGATAATACTCATCGTCAAGAGATACAAGTCAAACAAGGTATGCCACAACTGCGGTGCTAAGCTGGCAAACGCCAAGAAGTTCTGCAACCAGTGCGGAACAAAGGCTGTGCATACAAGGCTCATATTCCCCAGTGACGGAAGACCTAAGCAGAGCAAGGGTGTTATAATTGCAAAGCTGGTAGTCATTGCGATATTCGCAGGCTCGGCAGCGGCGGTGCTTTATCTTTACAGAAGCCCTGCTACCACCGTTTACAAGCAGCTTTGTGACGGCAAGCCCGAGTCGGCACAGCAGGCATATGAAAAGGGTAAGGTGGAGGACAGCACTATTCAGCAGAAATACCTGACCCACGTACTCAACCGCTATCTCGACAAGGCAAGCACAGCTCACGAAAACGGCGATTACACCGATGAAGAGTTCGAGCAGCTGCTAAACGGCGCTATCGCACTTGATGTTGACGATATCACTGATAAGGCTGAGGAATACTTAGGCGACAAGGCAACTGCTAAAAAGGATAAGGACGACAGCAGCAAGGCTGACGACTCCGACAGCTCAGACAGCTCAGACAGCTCATCAGCTGACAGCAGCGAGGAAGAATGATTCTTATCGGCTTTTGAAAACTGAATAACACCCAAAAAAGCGTCCGGCACTTCCATATGGTAAGTGTCAGACGCTTTTTGTTATTTAAAGCATTATATCTTTGCCTTATAATACAGGCTTTATATCGGCACCCAGCTCTTTATTCACGGCAGGTGCCTGAGGGTGAACGATGTTATTATCATTCTCCTTGGCAAATTTCTTTGCGAAAAGCACCTGATCCATGAGCTTGGCGGGGGCTTTTTCGTCCTTTATGAAGCTCATTATGTCACTCTTTTCGATGTTGCCGATAGTCTTTATAAAATTATTATCATGTGCAAGGGTGTTTACCTGGGTGATATAATCCTTAAAGTCTATCTTTTTATCAGCACTTGCCTTACCCATTGCCTGTATGGCAAGGGCTGCGTATGCTTCTCTTACCATTGGCATATCGCCGGGGTCGAGCTCGCCTTCTTCGTTTATCGTGTCGATAAGCACACACATACCTCAAAATGGGTCGATGAGGGTATGCCCTCTCAGGAGGAGCTTGAAAATAACGGCATCTTTGAGCCGGGCAGCACAGCAGGCAAGGAGAGATACAAGGGCGCTAAAAAGCTGATAGACGCTGTAAACACCATAAGCCGCAGGTATAAAAAAGAGCTGGAGGAGGCAGCAGAAGCCCTTGACACAGCAAAGGGGCATGACCCTGCCCTTGTAAACAACCGCAGGCTCTTGACAAACCTTGATGAGCTTGATGATGACCTTAACGCTAAGCACAGAATGGGGCTTTTCAGCGGCTCTTCCTCGGCGCACGATAAACTGAAAAAGAGCGTTGAGACCCTCAGAAAGGCGCTTGACCCAAAGTCGCTGCCCACTGCAAGGAAGGATAAGCTGGCAGCTCTGAAAGCAGCAAAGGAAATGGCGGAAAAGTACATTGAAAAGAACGACGGCGCAGGCTCGAATATGGGAGAGCGCCGGCTTGATGCTGCGCAGAAGATACTTGACCTTGCCGACAAGGAGATAGCCGTAATGGAAAAGGCTATGATCCGCAAGAATGACCTTGCCTTCAACTTCAAGGCGTGGAAGGATGAGCTTAATAAGGCAGAAAATGCTAACGACCCTATTTCAAAGGCAAAGAAGGCATCGCTTGAAAAGCTCAGCTATAATGTATATGCCATAGACAGGGTATACAATGTGCTCCCCGAGGCGGTAAACTCGGGAAAAGTAAAGAATATATCAAAGGAAATGGCTACTGACGATAAGTTCCTAACCCTTTGTGACCTTCTTAAAGAAGCGAATATAGATGACCGCAGCAAGTTCTACAAAAACAGAAGAAAGCTCAAAGAACTCAGCCGAGCCATGACGGGGGAGGACTATGAAAAGATACTCTGGACCTGCAACGGGCTGCAAAAGCAGCAGGAAAGGAATGGAGAAGAGGAGATAACAAACTTCTCAAAGGCATTCCTTGAAAGCATAGAGACAGCAAATCTTCTGTTCGGCGCAGAGTTTGACCTGAAAAAAGCTCACAGTATCTACAGGGCTCAGGGCGATCTCCAAAAGTGGAAAAATGGCGGCGGCGGTTCGTTGGATCTGCCTCTCCAGACCATCATCGCAGTAAACCTGATAAGAAAGCAGGAATGGAAAGATGTCAGGATCGGAGAGATAGTTGACGTCAGAAGAAGTATGGACGAGCTGCCCGAGTACCGCTCTTTGAGAAAGAACGTATCGGCAGACAAGCTGACCGAATATGCCCTCGACGGTGACGGCGGCAGGCTCTATGACAGCTTTATGTCGCAGAGGACAATTCTTCGCAGCCAGGGCAAGAATGTCACCAAGGATAACTACCGCAAGGAAATGAGAGAGCAGATAAATATGGAAACCTTTATCTGACATATGCTAAAATACTTCAAAAAAAGGAGTGCCATACACCACTGCGTGTATGACACTCTTTTTGTATCGTTATTACAGCTCTACGCCGTTTTTCTTTAAAAGCTCTCTTGCGCTCTCTACTGAGTCAATGCCCGTTTTGTTCTTGACGGGGGCAAACTCCTTGTTCCTTTCCACCTCGAAGGCAAGGCAGCTGCTTTGCAGCCTTATCATATCGAGCACCAGCGTTTCGTATTTGTAGGCGTTGGGCTTTTCGGGGCGTATCAGCCTGCCGTATTCGTCGATGTAGTTTACCTGCTTGAAGGCTCTGTGCAGCGGCAGCGTTATGCCGAATGCCTTGTCAAGCTCATCAGCCTTGAAGAGGTAGTTGAGTATAACGCCGAACCTGTATGACAGCGTGCCGTCAGGTTCACGCCTTGTGCGCATCTCCTCAGTCATCTCGTAGTATTCAGCTACCGAGGGCTTGCCGTCCTCTAAGCACAGCACGCCCACCTTTTCATCGGGCGATGCCTTTGATACCACCTTTGCGCCGCAGGCTGCTGCCGAATCTATCACAGCGCCGATAAAGCAGGGGTCAGCTATCTTTTGCAGCACGTTGTCAACTGCAAAGACGTTTAGCCATTTTATATTCTTTGTGTCATCGCTCTCGTGCAGCACGCCCGAGTTGCGCATTGATATATACCAGCCGCCGTTGCCGTTGGGGGCGCAGGCTACCGTGTCCATAGCGCTGAGCATCAGCTTGCCGCTCATATCTACAGCAGGCAGCTGCTCCTGTACAAAGAAATGTACATATGCCTTATCGTATCCGAAATAGCCCTTCTGCTCGAAAAACTCCCTCGTGTCCTTATCATTGAGCTTGCTGGTCATAACAAACAGCGGAATGAAAGCCCCTGCCTGCTTAACTACTTTCATCATTTCATTTATCAGGCACTCGAAGATGTAAAGCTCACGGTTTATGCCGATGTTGAACATACCCTTGGGTTTGTCAGAACCGAGGCGTGAGCCCTGCCCGCCTGCGAGCAGCACAGCTCCTACCTGACCCTTGCGTATAGCATCAAGCCCTATTTCGGTAAAGCGCTGCCTGTCTTCATTTATCTCATCTATGGTGAGAGCGCCAAGGGGCTCGAAATGCCCACGCTCCTCTTCCTCATCGGTCATGTCAAGCACCGACAGGTCAAGCTCATCTATCTGCCCGGCGAGCTTTTGCTTGCCCTGCTCGTCAAGCTCATCATAGAATCTGAGCAGATGCTCCTGCCCCTTTTCCTTCAGCTTGCCAAGCAGCTCTGACGGCACGCTGCTCTGCTGCCCTATAAGGTCACAGCCGAACACTATGTCAAAGCCCGTGAGCCTGAGTATATCCATCACCGCATCATTTATGTTTATCAGCTTAAAGCTGCCGTGCTTGCGTTTCATATCCTTATAGACCCCGAGGAACACCCGAAGCCCTGCCGAAGAGATATACTGCATACCCTCTATATCAAGCACTATCTCGTTGCAGCTGAAAACCAGCGGCGAGAGCTTGTCAAGAAGTATCTTGGCATTATTCATATCCACCCGCCCGTCAACACGGACGAGCGCCTTGTCACCGTTTATTTTTTTCTTGATATCCATATATCCGTTCCCCCACGAAAACGCATTTTTCTGTTAATAATATAATAACATATAAATAACATAAAGTCAAGGAAAGCTGTGATGAAATATGCTTCTTTTACGCACAAAAAGCAAACGCCCACACCCTTGCGGGCATGAGCGCATTGCAATTTATTTCCCTTTGAGGAGGGTGGAAGTTTTTGGTTTATCAGACAACGCCCTGAGCCTTCATTGCCTCAGCTACCTTAA
>JAFYET010000397.1 GCA_017544125.1 Ruminococcus sp.
AAAAGACATAAAGACAGCCGTGCCTTTCTGGCCTATGGGGCTTTCACGCTTTGATGATGATTACGTCAGCCTTGGGCTCAGAAACGCTGACGGCAGCGCCTACATAGCCCTCTGGCGGCGTGAGGGCGATAGTGACAGTGTCAGCCTGCCCGTGGGCTTCTTAGAGGGTGAGAGGGTCAGTGCCGAGTGCATATACCCATCATTTAATGAAAACGGCTTTGCATTTGAAAACGGCGCTCTTAAAGTGGATATGCCGCAGAGCTACACCGCAAGGCTGTTTAAGCTCACACCCGTAAAGGAGTGATAACGATGAATGACGATTTAATAACTATCCCCGTGGAGATGCCCCTTACCGTATGGGGAGAAAAGGTAGACTATATCTCGGTGCGCACCGATGACCCGTCGCTTGAAGATGATGACAGCTTCTGGGAGGGGAAGTTCAGGCACCACTTAGCAAACGCCGTTAAGATGCTCGGCGAGAACGGCAAATACGAATCGCTCATAACCGCCATTGCGGTGCAGGACGAGGAGATGAACATAGATTACCTGAGCGCCCTGACGCTAAACTTCATTGACCGCAAGGTGTGGTATGATTACATTTTCGAGGCAGGCAAGCTGATAGGCAACTTTGATGTTCACCTGCGTGGCACCCCCGACGGCAAGCTGGAGTTTGTGGAAATGACTTAATAATTCATAATGCATAATTGTGGTATATTGTATTATCCGCTGTGGCTGATAATACGAAAGTTTCGCTTCGCAAAACTTTCCCTTGCGGGCGATGATATGCCCATACGGGCTGTTTGGAATACTTTTTCGTCTGTTTATACGAATTCGTTGGGGTGAAAGTCCGAATGGACATAATGCGCCGAAGGCGCACCTTCATTATGCATTATGAATTATGCATTATGCATTATGAATTATACTATTATATAAGAGGAAGAATATGATACCCGAATATGTACTTTCGCTGCTTGAAAAACTGAATAGTGCGGGCTATGAGGCTTATCCGGTGGGCGGGTGCGTAAGAGACAGCCTGCGTGGGGTAACGCCCCATGACTGGGACGTGTGTACCAATGCTTTCCCCGAAGAGATGAAGCAGGTGTTTGAGGGCTTTCACTGCATAGAGACAGGGCTTAAGCACGGCACGCTTACCGTTATGAGCAGCGGGCAGCCGGTAGAGATAACCACCTACCGCTCAGACGGCGACTACACCGACCACCGCCGCCCCGACAGCGTGCAGTTTGTGCGCTCGCTTAAAGAAGACCTGAGCCGCCGTGACTTCACTGTAAACGCCCTGTGCTTTGATAAAGACGGCAGCGTTATAGATATGTTTGACGGGCAGGGCGACCTTGAAAGGCACATTATAAGATGCGTCGGCGACCCCGAAAGGCGCTTTGAGGAGGACGCTCTGCGTATACTGCGGGCACTGCGGTTTTCAAGCGTGCTTGATTTTGACATTGAAGAGAAAACAGCGGCAGCGCTCAGACGTAAGGCAGGGCTTTTGAGCTACGTTTCGGCTGAGAGGATATATACCGAGCTCAAAAAGCTGCTTGTCGGCGTGCGTGCGGGCGATATACTCATAGAGTACAGAGATGTGTTTGCAGTTATGATACCCGAGCTTGCCGAGTGCTTTGATGTAGAGCAGCACAACCCCCACCATATGTATGATGTATACACCCACATATGCAAGAGCGTTGACAGCGTGCCGCCCGACGAGATTCTTCGCCTGACGATGATGCTGCATGACATTGCCAAGCCCCGCTGCAAGACCACCGATGAGCAGGGGATAGACCACTTCAAAAAGCACCCCTATGTGGGCGCTGAAATGGCAGATGAGATCCTTTCACGGCTAAAAGCTGACAACGCCGCAAGAGAGCTTATCTGCGCCCTTATCACCGAGCACGACAACCGCCTTGCCGAGAACGAGCGCAGCGTGGGGCGGTTTATCGCAAAGCACAGCTACGGCTTTTTTGACAAGTATATGCTGGTGCGGCGTGCTGACACCCTTGCACAGTCGATGTACTACCGTGAGGAGAAGCTGCAGGACCTTGATGTGCTTAACAAGATACGGGCTGAGCTTGAAGAAAAAAGCGCCTGCCTGACTCTGCATGACCTTGACCTTAACGGGCGTGACCTTATAGCTTTGGGCTATGAGGGCAGGGAGATAGGTGTCACCCTCGAAATGGCGCTTGACGGCGTGATATCGGGCAACTGCAAGAATGATAAGAAGGAACTGATAGAATATGTCAAAAGGCAGAGCCAATACTGATATAGCGCTCTCGGGGCTGTTTCTGGTACTGGCGGTAATATGGGCGGCGGTGATATTCGGCTTTTCGGCGCAGGACGCTGAGCGGAGCGCATCGCTCAGCCGTGAGGTCGCCGAGGGAATGGTGAATACCTTTGAAATGGAAACACCCCCCGAGACCGTCGAGCATTACGTGCGAAAGAGCGCACACTTCTCGGAATACGGGGTGTTCAGCGGGCTTATCTTCGGGTCGGTGGCATTTTTGCTGCGGTATTTTAAGAAAAGCCCCTACAAGGCGGCGTTTGTAAGCCCTGTGTTCTGTCTTGTATACGCAGCGAGCGACGAGTTCCACCAGAGCTTTGTCGCCGGCAGGAGCCCGGAGCTTAAAGATGTGATAATAGACACCTCCGGCGGCATAGTCGCAGCAGGGGGTATATGTCTTATAATGCTGATAGTATCCAAAGCAAGGGAAAGAAGAGCCGGGGG
>JAFYET010000398.1 GCA_017544125.1 Ruminococcus sp.
CATAATCACGCTGATACTTTGTGTGCTGACGATAGCTGCACCATTTATAAATATGTTTTATTTTGATTTTTCAATGCTCGATTTTGACAAAAAGCCTGCATTTTCGCTTATTAGCATTTCGGGGGTAGGGTCAGATATCACGGCTAAGAATATCTCGGGCAGCAGAGAGCTTGAAACAGACTATGAAAAAGGGCGCTACCCTCTGGAAAAGCTCAGTGATAAGTATGGTATAGACCTTTATAACACCAAGCTGAGTGAAGCGGAAATGTCGCCTGCCATTGTCACGGTGATAACCGTATTTTATATAATGACGGTGCTTTCATATTCGGTGGCGCTGATAGTGCTTGCTGTGGCGTTTGCGCAGCTTGCCTCTAATGACAGCGATGACAACAGGCTTTATAGCTGTGCAAGGTCATCGGCGGCGTTTGTGCTTCTCGGCAATCTTTTGCAGCTGGGCTTTGCTATACTGATAAACCGTTCATTTGTATCGGCACTTGAAGAGATGAAAGACAGCGGTATCAAGATATCTGCCGACCCGCTCATCGGCATTTCGCCATTGTTCATAGTGATGAGTGTTCTTGCAGTGATAGCCTATGTAGTTGGCAGCCTGTTCCTCAAAAAGGGGCAGAAATACTACAAGGTGAAATACTTTGGTCAAAAAGCACCCAAGGGCGGTGCGCAGGGGCAGGGGTAAGCTGCTTCAAAGCATAAAAAGGGGGAGTGGTATATGTTATCGGCATACAATTCGGTCAACTGGTATATGACACTGCTGTTTTATGTGGGCGTTCCCATTTTGTTGCTTTTGATATTATTTGCTATTCTGGCACTGGTTTCAAGACAAGGCTTGATAATGAAGGAGTTCCAAGAACTTAACCGAAATATTGCAAGGCTTGCAAGCAAAAGCGACACAGCTGACAGCAATATTCAAAAAAGCGATACTGTTCAGCCGATTCAGGGAAACATATTTAATGATCCTGATAAAAACACCGCAAAGATCGATATGAGTAAAATTGAATCTGACCGTGATATGGTCGTTTTTATACGTATTGTACTTATTGGTGTTGTTTTGATAATGATAGCACTTATATGTACCGGTACCTTTTGGGCTTCATAAATTCTTAGAACCCTTAACAATCTGTAAACCCCCTTGCAAAACGAAATGGAATATGCTATAATAAAATCAGCACCCGAATGAGATGGGTGCTGATTTGGTTTATTGATGAGTAATTCACGAAAGGAACCTGCCTATGTCATTTGAAAAGATACTCGTCCTCGACTTCGGGGGGCAGTACAACCAGCTTATCGCAAGGCGTGTGCGTGATGAGAGCGTGTATGCCGAGATAAAGAGCTTTGAAACGCCGCTTGATGAGATAAAGGCGGCAGGCTACAAGGGCATCATTTTCACGGGCGGCCCCAACTCTGTCTATGACGAGAGCTCGCCCCACTACACAAAGGATATACTTGACCTCGGCGTGCCGGTGCTGGGCATATGCTACGGCGCACAACTCATGGCTTGGATGGGCGGCGGCAAGGTACAAAGCTGCGTCAAGAGCGAATACGGCAAGATAGAGGTAGAGAACACAAAGCGTGAGAGCCTGCTTTTCAAGGGCGTGGACGCTAAGAGCATAGTATGGATGAGCCACACCGACTTTATAGCCGAGCTCCCTGCGGGCTTTGAGATAACCTCTCATTCGGCAGACTGCCCCTGCGCTTCAATGGAGAATGTGGGCAAAAAGCTCTACGCTGTGCAGTTCCACCCCGAGGTTACACACTCACAGTTCGGCAAGCAGTTTTTACACAACTTCCTTTTTGAGATATGCGGCTGCAAGGGCGACTGGGTGATGGACGACTTCATCGAGCGCACTGTCGAGAGCCTGCGTGAGCAGATAGGCGACAAGAAAGTCGTGCTGGGACTTTCGGGCGGCGTTGATTCTTCCGTTGCGGCAGGTCTTTTAAGCCGTGCTGTCGGCAAGCAGCTGACCTGCGTATTTGTCGATCAGGGGCTTATGAGAAAGGACGAGGGAGACTTCGTTGAGGAGACATTCACACGCCTTTTTGACATGAACTTTGTACGTGTCAACTGCGGCGCACAGTTTATAAGCAAGCTCAAAGGCATAACCGACCCCGAGCAGAAGCGCAAGACCATCGGCTCAGAGTTTTACAAGGTCTTCTGGGACGAGATAAGAAAGCAGGCTGACGGCGGCTTCTTTGCGCAGGGCACGATATACCCTGACAGGATAGAGAGCGGCAAGGGCGATGCTGCCACCATAAAGACCCACCACAATCAGGTAAAAATGCCCGAGGACATAACCTTTGACGGCGTTATCGAGCCGCTTGGCGACCTGTTCAAGGACGAGGTAAGGCGTGTGGGTGAGAAGCTTGGCATACCGAAGGAGCTTGTCTGGAGGCAGCCCTTCCCGGGTCCGGGTCTTGGTGTGCGCATCATCGGCGAGATAACCGAGGAGAAGATCAAGGTATTACAGGAAGCCGATGCGGTATTCCGTGACGAGATAAAGAAGAGCGGCATTGAGGGCGAGCTCAGCCAGTTCTTTGCAGTTCTGCCCGATGTTCAGACGGTAGGCGTTATGGGCGACCACCGCACCTATGACCACCTGATAGCCATTCGTGCCGTCACCACCGACGACTTCATGACTGCCGACTGGGCAAAGATACCCTACGATATTCTTGCCCGCATATCCAACCGCCTGACAAACGAGGTAGACCACGTCAACAGAGTAGTGTATGACATCACCTCCAAACCGCCGGGAACGGTGGAGTGGGAATAATGCAAACGTTTGCTGAAACGGCGTAATACCGTACTTTTTAAGGTGTGGTCGAGCTGAATGGCAACGATTTGGCAACAATTCTCTGTTATCGGCAACAGTATAAAAATAATTGTCTGAAAAGATAAGAGCTATCTGATTCAAGTTAGAATCGGATAGCTCTTTTTGTTATATTAAATCTTTAAGCGTGCTGTCAGTCATTTTTGCAGCTGGATTAAATCTCTGGACAAGGGTTTCAACGATTGCCCTGCTGCCCGCACTGATACGAGGACTAAGAGTTATTTCCATA
>JAFYET010000034.1 GCA_017544125.1 Ruminococcus sp.
CTACCCCTTCGGCGGTCACGGTCTTTCCCTTGCAAACGAGAGCACAGCCACCGGCGAGTGGCACAATGTCCCCGAGTGCGAGGGCTGGGCAGATCTGGCGATAGACTTCCTGAAGAGGTTCTGATAATGCATAATTCATAAATGCACGCATTATCCGCTTTCAGCGGAAAACGCTAAGCATAATTAAGGTATCGCCTGCGGCGATGATATTTTAAAATACTCACCCTGAGGAATATTTCTTCGGGGTGAGTTTTTGCCCGAATGGGCATAATGTCCTGCGCAGCAGGACACCTTACCTGTTACCTGTTAACTGTTAACTGAAACACGCACCGCCGGGTATGCTTTTGCATAGTATATACCAAACTATCGAAAGGGGATAAACTATGCGAAAAAACAAGACGGACGAATACTTTTTAGGCTGCGTAACAAGGGGCGGGTTCACCACCTCGTTTAAAAGCCTTATGGACAGGGAGGGCTGGTTTACTTACATCTTAAAGGGCGGCGCAGGCACGGGCAAGTCAACGCTTATGAAGCGTATAGCTGCCGAGTTTGACGGCGGAAAGGAAATATATCACTGCTCGTCAGACCCCGCCTCACTTGATGCGGTGGTGCTTGATGATTACAAAACGATCATCGTTGACGGCACAGCGCCCCACACCTTTGACCCCGATGTGCCTGCAATAAAGCAGGTGATAATAAACTTAGGCGACCACTGGGACGAGCAGAAGCTGAGGTCTTCGCAGGACGATGTGCTTGAAGCAATGGCGCTCAACAGGTCATATCTCGGGCGGTCGGGCAGGTATGTGTGTGCGCTGTCGGATATTTGCTTTGACACCTATTCCCTCGGCAGCGAGGCGCTTGACCGTGGGGGCATAAAGACGCTCGCCGAGCGTATAGAAAAGCGTGTGATAACCGGCAAAGGCTCGGGTGGCGAGGTGAGCACAAGGCAGCTGTCTGCTGTGACTATGCAGGGCTTTATGACCTATGCCGACACGCTGCTCAGCTGCGGTAAAGTGTACAGATTTACGGACGATTATTTTGCGGCAGGCTCGGCGCTTTTTGATGAGCTGGCAGCGTATGCCACGTCAAGGGGGTATGATGTTATACTTTGCGTGACCCAGCTGCTGGGGTGTGATGTGACCGAGCATATGATGATTCCCGAGCTTGATACGGCGTTTGTGTCTGTCAACAAGCTCGGTGACATCGAGCGCACGGGCAGGGCGGTCAACCTTGCAAAATACTACGACGAGGGGCTCATGACCCTTAAAGCCCCACGCCTGCGCCTTAACCGCTCGGCTGCCCGCACCCTCATGGACGAGGCTGCCAAGACGCTGACCCTCGCCAAGCAGGCACATGACGAGATAGAGAAGCACTACATCGCTGCTATGGATTTTGGTGCTATCGACAAGGTGGCTGACCGGCTGGTCGGGAGGATAAGGGCAAGGCGTGAGGTTTAAGGCATAGTAAGTCGGCTGTCAGTTCCCCGGGAAGAATCAGCGCTTTCCGGGGATTTTTGAGGCATTGGCAGATGAGGTGATTTCTCCCCATCGCATAAGTTATAATACTGATACAAAAGGGGCGCAGGATATTGAAACACTCAATAAAATGTGCTATAATCATATAAACAACACAAAAAGGAGGCAGCCGCTATGAACAACATCCGCCAGCCAAAGAAGCTCGCAATAATATACATACTTAAAGTCTTGCAGGAGCACTCTGACTATAAGAACATCCTCACCCAGGCAAGGATAGCCGAGCTTGTTGAGGAGGAGTACGGCATGAGCCTTGACCGCAAGAGTGTACGGCACAACCTCTCAAAGCTCATCGAGGCGGGCTACCCGCTCAGATACCGTGAGGAGAAGAACACCCGCACAGGTAAAAACGGCATAGAGCAGACGATACTTACCGACTGGTATTATGACCATGAAAACAGCTTTGATATAAGCGAGCTGCAGATCATGATCGACAGCCTGCTTTTTTCAA
>JAFYET010000035.1 GCA_017544125.1 Ruminococcus sp.
ACGCTCTTGATGCCCTTCATGGCTTTCTTTACAGCGTAGAATGATGTTCTGTGGGGGCAGCCTGCGCAGAGAACCGGCGGTCTTACAGGCAGCTCGGGGGTATCATCGTCAGGCTTTATATCCAAAGGCTCAAAGCCCATAAACTCTGCAATGTTGTTGTATACCGACTCTACCGTGTTCTCGCCTGCGGGCTTTACATTGCCGCTCAGCTTGCCGTAAACTCTCACATCAAGGTGATATTTGCCGCAGATGTATATAAGCTCACGCTCAATTATCGGGTCAAGCTCCTCGATACAGAGCATCTCGTCAAGCCCCTCTAAGAACTTGAGCGCTTTCTGCTCGGGGAACGGGAAAGGTGTTGATACTTTGAGTATACGGGGTGCTTCCCTGTCGCCCAGCGCCTCGGTGGTGTATGCAAAGCTGATGCCGTGGGTGGCGATGCCACGCTTGCAGCCCTTTGCTGTTTCGGGTATTATCTCATTCTTTTTGTATGCCGAGAACTCGTGTGAAAGCTCGGCGTTGCGCTTTTCGATGTGTATATGCGCATTGTAAGAAAGCCTTGGGAAGATTACCCACTTTGATGAATCCTTTACAAAGCCCTCGGGGGCGTTTGTTTTGCGCTCATCCTTATCCTTGACGGTAATGGAAGCATAGCCGTGGCATACCCTTGTTGTGGGGCGGAAAAGCACGGGGGTCTTGTATTTTGCAGAATACTCAAAAGCATCGCCTATCATATCATATGCTTCCTGCACCGATGAGGGGTCAAAGCAGGGCAGCTTTGAATATGCGGCAAAATGCCTTGTATCCTGCTCGGTCTGTGATGATATGGGGCCCGGGTCATCAGCAACGAGAATGACCATTGCGCCCTTAACGCCTATGTAGGCAAGGCTCATCAGCGGGTCGGAAGCGACGTTAAGACCCACCTGCTTCATTGTGACCATAGAGTTTGCGCCGCAGTATGCAGCACCTGCCGAAAGCTCCAGCGCTGCCTTTTCATTGACCGACCACTCGACATAAAGCGAGCCGTCGTTGTTCTTGGCGGCAGTTTCAAGCACCTCTGTCGAGGGGGTGCCGGGGTAGCCCGAGATAACATTCAGCCCTGCATCAACAGCGCCTCGTGCTATGGCGGCATTGCCCATCAGAAATTCCTTATGCATAATAATTATCTCCTCAATAAAAAAACTATATATATTTTATCACTTTTAAAGCTGTATGTCAATAATAATATGTATAATCTGTAAAAGAAACTAACTGTATATTTACAATAATTCGGCGTTATGATATAATAACTTTGTTTATGAAAGGAAGCAGAATATGGAACGAGCGATATTATTTTTTGATATAGACGGAACTATCGTCTCCGAGGACGGCAACCGTTTTATACCCGAAAGTGCGGTAAAAGCCATAAACAAGGCAAGAGAGAACGGTCACATAACAATGGTGAACACAGGGCGCACATATCTCACAGTCGAGCGGCACATAAAGGAGCTTGGCTTTTCGGGATTTGTATGCGGCTGCGGCACAAATATCATACTTGATAATGAGGTGCTGCTTAGGCACAAAAATGACAGGGCGCTCTGCTTTGACATAAGAGACACCCTGCAAAGCATAGGTGTGCCTGCAATATACGAGAGTGTCGAGAGCCTGGGGTTTGACAGCAACACATACATACACCCCGAGCTGCGTGAGATGCTTACATATTTCGGCTCAAAGGGGCTTATGATACGTGAAGCGTATGAAGAGAGCTTTTACTTTGACAAGTTCTTCTGCTGGGCAAATGACGATGAACACTTTGAACCGCTTGTAAGCAAGCTGTCAGAGCATTTTCAGATAATAAGGCGTGGCGACAGCGAAGGCATAAAGCGCATAGAGGTTGTGCCGAAGGGCTACAGCAAGGCAACGGGCATGAAATTCATGCTCGACCGGCTGGGCATTGACCACAAAAACAGCTATGCTTTCGGCGACAGCACCAATGACCTGCCAATGCTTGAATATGCAGCACACAGCGCCGCTATGGGCGGCTGCCCCGATGTGCTCAAAGACAAGGTCGAGCTTGTGACCGACGGGCTTTATGATGACGGGCTTGCAAAGGCGCTTGAAAGGTTCGGGCTGATATGATGCGTGATTCACAGACACACAACATTCCGCCCGTGTATGATAAAAACAGCCGTGTGCTGATACTCGGCTCATTCCCCTCGGTAAAGTCAAGGGAGGCGCAGTTTTTCTACGCCCACCCGCAAAACCGCTTCTGGCGGCTGTGTGCTATGCTCTTTGACGAAGAGCTGCCGACAACCGCCGAACAGAAAAAAGCCCTGCTTTTAAAGCACCATATCGCCCTGTGGGACGTGATAGCAAGCTGTGAGATAGAGGGCTCATCAGATACAAGCATAAGCGGTGTGACGGCGAATGATATAAGTGCTATACTTGATTATGCCGACATTGGGGCGATATTCTGCAACGGCGCTAAGGCGTATGAGCTATATAATAAGCACATAAAGCCGCTGACCCGCCGTGATGCCATAAAGCTCCCCTCAACAAGCCCTGCAAACGCAGCGTGCAGCCTTGATAAGCTGTATGAGAGCTGGGCTGTGATGAAAGAATACACAAGCTAAAAGAGAGCCGTTTTGTATAACGACTCTCTTTGCTTTATCATCTCTTTTTGTATATCACAAGCTCGGGGTCAGCCCCGCCCTCACCGTAGGTCGCAACGAGAATAAACTCCATATTGGCAACAATGCCGAAGCACCGCTCGCCGCCGAACTCACATTCAAGCTGCGTGCCGAGGTATGTGGCGTTATCATCAAGAAATCTGACACACTCGCCGCCCGGCAGCCTGTATGGCAGGTTAACATAGCTGCCCACAAGAGAATTAAGATGCTCGACCTTTGGCATACCCTCTACGCCGAGGGCGTTTATCTCATCTATGAGCTGACGCTTGAAAAGCTCAAACTCTCCACCGTCTGAAAGCTGCTCATAACGCCTCCAGTAATCGAGCTTGGGCAGCTCCTGCCGGAGCCAGCTGCGCAGCTCGTCGTCTGTGTGACCTGTGTCATGCATATTCCTGATACAGACATCTATAAGCTCTTCCATATCTCTGTAAATGTATTTTCCGTCAGCATAGCACCACTTGCAGTAGCTGTCATTTGGCGAGCCGTCAGCTTCACGGCTTATTATGCCCTCTTCGAGCGGCATACCGCAGCACTGGCATATGAGCTTTCTGTCAGTACACAGCAGCTTGTCTATCGACACATCAAATAGCTCGGAAAGCAGCCTTAAAGTATCTGTGTTAGGCACCGTCTCGCCGTTCTCCCAGCGTGACACCGCCTGACGGGTAACGAACACCCTATCGGCAAGTGCCTCCTGCGAAAGCCCTTTTTGCGTGCGCAGCTGTAAGATTATATCTTTTGTTTCCATAATAGCACCCCTCCTTGATAATGATTATATCAAAATGCAGGCAAGCCGTCAAGCAACCTGCTGTTGCGGCGTGTTACAACAGCCCTTCGAGGGATTTCAGTATATTGCCCCCAGCCTCACGCACTGTGCTTATATTGTCGGTGGTTATCTCGATGTAGTTTTCCTCATTATCGTCAAATTCCTTTTTGATGTCATCTATCACCGAGGCTTTGTAGAAATACACCGCATCTTCAAAGTTATACAGAAAGCTCCTGTTATCAAGGTTTACAGTGCCTACTATCGCCTTGGTATCGTCACTTAAAAACACCTTTGAGTGGATAAAGCCCTTTCTGAATTCAAATATCTTCACCCCGGCTTCAAGCAGCGCTCTGTAATGGCTCTTTACTATCATATCTGCCGCCACGAAATCTGAAACGCTCGGGGTATATATCTTTACCTCGACCCCACGCTTTGCCGTGGCGATGATAGTCTGCTCAAACTCTTCATCGGGCATAAGATAGGGCGTTATAATGTATA
>JAFYET010000004.1 GCA_017544125.1 Ruminococcus sp.
ATTTACCTATGCGCAGTAGGCGGTGCGGGCGCACTTGCCTGCAACTGCATCAAGTCCTGCGAGGTCATAGCATTTGATGACCTTGGCTGCGAGAGCGTGAAGAGGCTTTATGTTGAGCGTTTTCCGCTGGTAGTTGCCGATGACCCCTACGGCGGGGATATTTTCTCCGAGGGCAGGGCAAAATACAAGAAATAGTATTAAAGCGCTTTCCGTGAGGAGGGCGCTTTTTTTACGTACAGCGTTTAAAACAAGAAAAGATAAAGCATAAAAACGGGGGTATTCTTGATTTACGTAAAAATTTGGTTAACGCACTTGATTTTTGATGAAAATAGGGGTATAATGATATTAGACCAAATAGAACGGAGGTTTAAAAATGGCATTTGAAGTTACTAAGGATACTATAATCGGCGATATCCTCGATCAGGACGCTGATACTGAGCCTTATTTCCTTGAAATGGGTATGCACTGCCTTTTCTGCCCCTCGTCAAGAGGTGAGACTATTGAGGAGGCCTGCATGGTTCACGGTGTTGACCCCGAGCAGCTGGTAGGCAAGCTCAATGCGCATTTCGCAGGTTAAGTCAGACTAACTATCCCCCGATACTTCACATGGTATCGGGGAGATTTTATAATGAGGGAAATATGAGTATACTAAACGACAAAAGACTTCTGCTGTGTGCAGCGTTTGTAGAGGGCAGGGTGGCTGCCGACATAGGCACCGACCACGGCTATCTGCCTGCATACCTGATAACCGAGGGTATCTGCGAGCGCTGCATTGCGGCTGATATAAATGAAAAGCCCCTTGCCTCGGCTGCAAAGACGGCACAAGAGCACGGGCTTGAAGAGAAGATAGAGATCATACTCTCTGACGGGCTTAAAAACGTAAGCCTTGACGGGGTGAGCGACATCATAATCGCAGGCATGGGCGGCGAGCTGATAGCGCAGATAATCGACGACTGCCCGAGGATAAAAGAGGGCAGCTTTCACCTGATATTACAGCCCATGACCCGCCCCGAGGCGCTGCGTGAATACCTCTATGACAACGGCTTTACGGTTGAGGCTGAAAAGTGCGTTCACGAGGGGAGATTTGAGTATTCGGTGATGAGCGTTGTTTACACCGGCAGCAGACCTGAGTATGATAATGACAAGAGATACAGACATTTCGGGCGCATCGACCTATCCGCCCCTGCGTGCAGAGCTTATGCAGAAGACAGGCTCGGCAAGCTGCGCATCGCCGCCGAGGGTATGCTAAAAGGCACCGACAGCCATGACGAGGGGGAGAGGCTGATGGAGACGGTGAGGACGCTGGAGGAAATGATGTAATTGGTAAGTTGGAGGTAGCGATTTAGGTAACAGGTGACCTGTTACCTGTTACCTTAGATATATTCCAATTTATCCGACCACTATAAAAGATTAAAAGGAGCATGACTATGATACTCGTCCGTGACATATACAACTACATAAACGAGCTTGCACCCTTTTCGCTGCAGGCGGGGTATGACAACAGCGGGCTTGTTGTCGGCAACCAGTATTACGGGGTCAAGACCGTGCTGACGGCGCTTGACATCACAAATGACGTTATAACCGATGCCGAGGAGCTGGGGGCTGAGCTTATCATCACCCACCACCCGCCTATCTTCCGTGCGATAAAGAAGATAGACACCGAAAGCCCCGTGGGTGCGCTTATGATGAACGGTATCTCGGTCATAGCAGCGCACACCAGCTTTGACAGCGCAAAGGGCGGCATGAACGATATTCTCTGCGAGAGGCTGGGGCTGACCCCTGACAAGAGCCTTGCCGAGGAGGACGGCGTACCTGTGGGCTACATATGCGCCTGCGCCCCCGTGACACCCGAGGCAATGGCTGAAAAGATAAAGGCTTCTCTCGGCTGTGAGGTAGTGCGCTTTAACGACATGGGCGGCAGCATTGAAACAGTAGCCGTATGCTCGGGCAGCGGCGGCAGCCTGCTTTCAGATGTTATAGCAAACGAGTGTGATGCCTATATAACCGGCGATATCAAGCATGATGTGTTTATTGATGCATATAATGCAGGTGTGACGGTGTTTGATGCGGGGCATTTCCATACTGAGGATATTTTCTGCGGCTTTATGGCAGATAAGCTCAAAGAGCGCTTCCCCGAGCTCAATGTGCTCAAAGCGCCCTCGGATAAGGACGTGCTCAGCTACGCTTAAGGCGGCACCGCAAGGCGTGAAAGATAATGAGAAAGCATTTTATTGACAATCTCAGGTGGGCAGATGTTTTTCTGCTTATCCCTTACCACACGGCGCAGGCTTTTAATACGTGGGGCGAACTCAATTATATATGCCTGCAAAAGAGCAGGGCTGCGAGCAGCCTGATAGTGTTTCTAAGCCCTTTCTTTATGCCGCTGCTGTTTTTGCTGGCGGGCATGAGCACAAGGTATGCCCTGAAAAAA
>JAFYET010000005.1 GCA_017544125.1 Ruminococcus sp.
ATTTTTTGGAGAGATATGTATGGAAAAAATATATGAAACGAAAATAATCGAGCTGCTCGACAAGATAAAGGACAGGCTGCTTTTCTTTGAGCAGGAAACGATAGATATACTCAGCTGTGATGTTGATGAGATAGAGGAACACAGCGACAACCGTGTAAAGATAACACACGAGCTTGACCGTGTATTTGACCACATAGAGCTGCTTTGCTCGGAGATGGAAGAGGACGGCGACAGGGTGCGGCGTATCATAAGATCGAGCCGTGACCTGACCGAGGTCGCCCCCGATGAAGAGGCGATATATTTCAAAATGCAGGAGATAGGCTCGCTCATAAACCGTATCAAGGACAGCGACGTGCAGGCTGTTGACCGTATAGACCGTGAAAAGGACGGTCTGCTCGGCAAGATAAAGGCAGAGAACACGGGTGCGGGCGCAAAGGCAGCGAAATTCATGGTCGGCACCAATGACGGCCGGCAGAAATACGTCGGCACGGGCGGCAAGCTGGTATAATTTATAATGCATAATGCATAATTAAGGTATCCGCCTGCGGCGGATGTATCTAAAATGCTTTGATCGGCAGCGTAAGTGAAAATTTTTTTAAATCTGCTCTTTAATTTAAAAATAAACTGCCGATGTATATTACAAGGATAATAGCCTCATTATGAGGATAACGGTTTTATATTACGTTTTTTACAGTAAAAATCTTATGAAAGGGTGATAGTGATGAAAGTTTCAGCGGATAACAACAGCACATCGACTAACTATGCATACTCCAATGCGGGACTTTCAGGCCTTGCATCGGGCGTTGATACTGAAAGTATGGTAAAATCCATGCTCTCGGGCATACAGAATAAGATCGACAGCCAGAACCAGAAAAAGACCCAGCTCGAAATGAAGCAGGACGCTTACAGAGATGTCATCTCAAAAATAAACTCGTTCCAGAGCAAGTATCTTGACATAGCATCGAGCAACAGCCTGCGCCTTACCTCGACCTACAGCAAGATGACTACCGAGAGCTCAAGCTCTGCGGTAAAGATAATCAGTGCGTCATCGGGTGCTGCTGAGGAGATGGACATTCAGGTGGCACAGCTTGCAACTGCCACAAAGATGACTACCGGCAGGATAGGGCAGGGCTCTATACAGACAAGCGATATCGAGAGCAATCTCGCTTCATATTTCTCGACACCTGCGCAGAATATCTCCTTCACTGTGGGGGATAAGACCGTTGAGTTCAACCTCGTTGATGAGATGAACAAGGTCGGCGACGAATACAGCGTTGATAAAATGGTCGAGAACATCAACAGCAAGCTGGCAGCTGAGGGGCTTGGCGATATCAAGCTCGAGTTTGACGGCGAGGGTGATGAGAAGAAGATAAAGATAACCGAGGGCGGAACAGAGCAGCCCGATGTTACTATCGGCGGTTCTTCCAATGCGCTTGCTACCCTTGGTCTTAAAGCAACAACGCTCAATAACGATAATGGCTATGCGTTCACCTCAACTGTTGAGGCTGATGCTTCAAAGCTCTCGGCAGAGCCCCCTGCAAGCGCTACCATTTCAGTAACGCTTGACGGCAGGAGCACTGATATAACCATAACCGGCAGCGATAAGGAATCCGCTATGCAGAGCCTTAAGGACGGGCTCAAAAAGGCATTCGGCACCAACGTTACCGTGGGCGATGACGGCAGCATATCTGCAAGAAACGGGCAGACGCTGAGCATTTCGGGCGACAGCCAGGTGCTTGGCATAGAGTCGGGCGCCTGCACAAGGCTTACCACCTCCACCAAGCTCTCATCGCTCGGCATGAGTGATTACAGCTTTACGGTAAACGGCAAGGAGTTCAGCTTCACCGAAGACAGCACGATAGCTGACGTTATAAAGGAAGTAAACGCATCTGATGTTGGCGTGAAGATGAGCTATAACTCACTCAGCGACAGCTTCACCCTTGAAAGCGCACAGACGGGCGAGGGCTTTGATATAAGCGTTTCGGGCGGCTTTGCCGATAAGTTCTTCGGCAGCGCTGCCACAACTGCCGGGCAGAACGCTATCGTCAATATCGACGGCGTTACTGTTGAGAGAATGTCAAACAACATCTCGGCAAACGGCATATCCTTCCAGGCAAGGGCTGTTACGGGCGATTACTTTGATGACCAGGGCAACCTGCTCACAGCGGCTGACGGCAAGCTCCAGGCGGCAGCAGGCACCGAGGATAAGGCTGCTACACTTACAGCTACAAAGAACACCGATGATATCACAAAGAATATCAAGGAATTTGTTGACGAGTATAATAAGCTCATAGAGGATCTCAACAAGCTCACCCACGAGTCTAAGACCTATAAGGACTATAAGCCCCTTACCGACGCTCAGAAGGACGAGATGAGCGAGAGCGAGATCAAGAAGTGGGAGGAGAAGTCAAAGACGGGTCTTCTCAGCGGCGACAGCGATATAAGCTCTTTCCTCAATAATATGAGAAAGGCGCTCTATTCAAAGGCTGATAACGGGCTTTCGCTCTCGATGTTCGGTATTGACTCATCGAAGGACTGGAAGGATTACGGCAAGCTGGAGATAGATGAGGATAAGCTCAAGGCGGCTATCGAAGAGCACGGCGATGATGTTATAAGCACATTCACAAACGTTGCCACCAAGCTCAACACCGCCTGCAAGAACGCTGCAAGCACATCGCTCGCATCACCAGGCACACTGGTAAAGATAGCCGGTGTCAAGGGTAAGGTAAGCGAGCAGACCAGCGAGATGAAGAAGCAGATGGACACGATAAACGAGTACATCAAGAGACTTCAGACCAAGTATGACTCTAACAAGAGCAGATACTGGAAGCAGTTCAACTCGATGGAGAAGGCACTTGCAAATATGAACTCTACAAGCACATATCTCGGTCAGATGATGGGCTTCTGATCATAAGATAAGCTGTCAGAGATAAGAGGTAGGAGGCGGCGCAGCTGCCCTGCCTTTGACAATACTATATAAAAGGGAAGTGTTCAAGAAATGGCTGATAACCCTTACAAGAAGTACCGTGAGCAGTCAATAAACACGATGACGCAGGGCGAGATGCTCGTGCTGCTCTTTGAGACCTGCGTTAAGCGTCTTACCGAGGGCGTTATGTATATCGAGGAGAAGGATTACGCCAAGGCAAACGAATGCCTGCAAAAGGGCGAGCGCATAATCCGCTATCTTGACAACACCCTTGACAGACAGTATGAGATAGCCAACGATTATTCAAGGCTTTATGATTACTTTATATGGCGCATCACCACAGGCAATATCCATAAGGACGCAAGTCTTATCAATGAGGTGATACCCATGATATCCGACCTGGGCAAGACCTTCAAGGAAGCTGAGAGGATAGCAAGGCAGCAGCAGCACGGCGGCGCAGCCCCCACAGCCGAAGCCCCCGCAGCACCGGTGTGATTCAGGTAACAGGTAACAGGTAACAGGTGAGGAATCCTGCTTCGCAGGATGGATTTTAATAAAAGCAAGACCCCGAGGTTTATCAACTAAGCCTCGGGGTAAAATATTTTAATATCATCGCACCGCAGGTGCGAAACCTTACCTGTTACCTGTATTTTGGCTGAGCTTCG
>JAFYET010000036.1 GCA_017544125.1 Ruminococcus sp.
ATTCCTTAGCGGCATAGGCTACAAAATGGCGCAGGGCTGGCTGTTTGACAAGGCTATTTCAATAAGCGAGTTTGAAGAGAAATATCTTTCATAAAGCAAAAAAGATTCCCCGTTTAAGGGGAATCTTTTTTATCCGTCGGCATGAGCCGACACCTCAATTGTGCATTGTGCATTGACCCTATCGGATTTCCTTTGACTTTTTCACGCCCTTTTTGAGCACTATGAGCAGTGCTGCCATTACAGCAGCCGCTGCGGGCAGCACGAATATCGCCCTGCCGTAGCCCACACCCTCGACAAGTGAGCCGAAAAAGGCGTTAAAGCCTATGTCAAATAGGGTAGCAATGCTTAAGATAAGCCCCGTTGCCGTGCCTGCGCAGGCGGGGTCAAAAAACGAGCCTATCAGCATTACCAAAAGCGGATATATCACCGAGTAAGCCGCACCCGAAATGCCTAAAAGTATAAGCCCCTGTTTGCCAAAGGCAATGCCTGCCGTAAACAGCACAGCGCCTATGCAGGAGGTTATGATAAGGCAGCGGAAGATGCCTATCTTCTCGATGAATGGGGCTAATATCAGCCTGCCCACCGTCATGCAGCCGTAGAACATTGACAGATACATAGCCGACTTTTCAACTGACATACCCAAATGCTCACTGCCGTAGGAGGTGAGCCAGTTCTGCAGCCCGTGCTCTGAGATAAAATACCCGCCGCATATGAGAATGAGTATAACGCTCTGCGGTGTCATGAGTATTGACATGGGGGCGGGCTTTTCGCCCTTCTGCTCGGGGTCGGGGAGCTTTAAGGTGAGCAGCAGTATCAGGCAGATGACTGCAAGCCCTACGATTATGGCATTCGCCCCGTGCCAGCCTTTGAGGCTGTCTGCAAAGCGCCCGCCGATGTTTTGTGATGCGGTTATGCCTATGCCTTGCAGGAAGTTGAATATGCTCACATACATAGCGGGGGAGGCAAACATCAGCGGCGTGATGACATTCACCGAGGTGGATATCATAGTTGAGCCGCCCATAGAGAATATCATGCACACAAGCAGCACATAGTAATTCTCTGTCAGCACATACATGAGCAGCGCCGCCGTCCACAGGCAGAGCAGACCGCCAATAAAGCGCTTTCTGGGCATTCTGTCAGAGAGGGTGCCGCCCACCGAGAGAAAGAGCAGGTTGCCGATGTAGCTTATCATGATTATGCGCCCCGCCTGCGGCTCGCTTAGAGAGAATGAGCTCTTAAACTGCGGCAGGAACACCCCTCGCAGAGCGTCTGAGCCTGCGGTTATCATCATCACCAGGCAGCAGAAGAGTATCGCTGTTATCTTTTTGTCGGTCTTTGTCGTTTTGTTGTTATTTTCCATTCTATCACCATATTAAAATTGTCTTATCAAGCAAATACCGAGCCTATGCTTTATCGGCATAAACTCGGTATTATGATATTCATATTTTTGTATTTACTTAATGATTACTCTGCCGTCGTCAAGAACGAGAGCTATATTCTCCTCTGCGTCCTCATCGTCGTCATCATCGTCCTCATCATCGTCCTCGTCCTCATCTTCATCGCTTGCTGACTCGCTGCTGCTTTCATCATCGTCATCGTCCTTCGAGCCGAATATCTTATCGGGGAAGAGCACGAATATATCAACTGCGATAACTGCAAGAATGAGCAGTATGAGTATTATGGGAACTATCGGGCTGCCCTTCTTTTCACCGCCCTGTGCGGGAACTGCCTGAGGAACAGGGTTCTGATCATAGGGCATCTGAGGAACGGGGTTGGGGTTCTGGAACACCGGCTGCTGCTGTATCGGCGGCTCATTGAACATAGGCTGCTGATTTATAACAGGCTCGGGCACCGGCTCGGGAGCAGGTGTGGGCTCGGGTGTCGGTACAGGGGCGGGGGCTGCTGCCGCTGCCACCTTAGTGCCGCAGCCGTTACAGAATTTGGCTGTGGGTGAGAGCTCCTTGCCGCAGTTTTGGCAGATCACAGGACCCGCTGCAGCGGGGGCTGCTTCTTCTACCTTAGCACCGCAGCCGCCGCAGAATTTTGTTCCGTCAGCCAGCTCTGCGCCGCAGTTTTTACAAATAATAGCCATAACTATCTATCCTTTCTGAATAATGTATCAATCGCTGTCGTCACCGCTTCTGATGATATCTGAGAATATGCCTGCATCGGCGATAAAGTCAAAATCATCTATCACGCTGCCGTAGATATACCAGATGTTGTTTACCCTTACAACGATGATATCCTTAAGGTCGGTGCGTTTAAGGTTTTTCTGATAGAGCTTGAAGCGCACCTCTAATTTTTCCGCTTTTGTTATCTTTATCCTGTGAGAGAATTCCTTTACATAGTCCTTTTCGAGCTTTTCTATATCCTTAGAGCCTATCTCTTCATGGCTGACTATCGACATAGAGAGCTTCTGCCCGCTCTGCGATTCGGGGTAGAGCAGCTGTATAAAGTCCTCGTTATAGTCCTTCCTGTTCACAAATTCCTGCTTTGCGGCAGCGGTGAAGCAGTCAAGGTAGCCTTGCTCGTCATACTCCTGCATAGTCATTGCAAGTGTTCTGACGGGCTGCTCGTAGTTGACGGGCGGCTCCTCTTCCTTGCCGCAGCCTGTCACCGTCATACAAAGCGCCAGTGCTGCCGATAAGCATATAAGTTTCTTTTGCTTTTTCATAATTACTCTGTTATTCAAAAACAGACGGGAAATATTATCCCGCCCGTTTTACTCTGTTTAAAATGACTTTCTTAGAAAAGATCGCCGTCAACTATGCACCACTGACCGTCAACCTTAGCAACTGTGACGTTCATTGTATCAGACTTATCATCATCGTCGCCCTTTATCTTAGCCTTGATCTTTACCTTGTAGGCCTTGGAAACCTTTACGGAAGCATCGTATCTGTCCTCAAGATCCTCCTCGATATCTTCGAGCTTCTTGCTGGAGAGCTTCTTCTCGTCCTTGATATCGTAAGATATCTTTATGTCTTCACCGAGCTTATCCTCTAAGTATTCCTGCATACTGCTGGCGATATCGTCGAAGTAATCATCCTCGTCGAAATCATCGTCCTGATCTTTTCTATAGTCGATCATGCACTCAGGATATGCAGCCTTTACAAGCTCGCCTTCACCCTTAGCTACGCCCTTGAAGTAATCATCGAGCATACCCTTGTAGGGGTGAGCAAAGATGAGGTTGTAGAGAATGATGATAACTATTATAGCTGCGATGATAAGACCGCCGAGAACTATAAGAGTTGTCTTGTTGGGGTTAGACTTAAGGTTCTTGATGTTCTCCATCGTAAGAGATTCCTTAGCTGCGTTGAAGCCGTTCTTCACTGTGTTGCCTGCCTGAGCAGCAGCGTTCTGGAATGCAGCAGCTGTGTTGTTTGCTGCGGGAGCGCCGGGCTGAGGTGCAGCCGAAGGAGCGTTGCCTAACTGTGCGCCGCATGATGTGCAGAATGTAGCGTTATCATCGAGCGAAGCACCGCATGATGTACAGAATTTAGCCATATTGTTTTTCCTCCATATACATAGTATTTCAAAGCATATGCTTTGTAAAATATAATTACTACATTTATAATAATATAATACTTAAACGTTTTTGTCAATAGGTTTTGCACTATTTGGCACAAAAATTTAAAAAAATTAGCGATTTTAAGCAAATAGGCGTTTCAGAACACAGCAATTTCGGTATTATTGCTCATAATCACCCTCGGCACTCTCGAAGCTATGCCGCACACTATCTCATAGCCGATAGTGCCCGTCATATCGGCAATATCGTCAGCAGTTATCACTTCATCGCCGCTGCGCCCGATAAGCGTTGCATAGTCACCAACGTGTGCATCTTCTATATCCGTTACATCGCACATAAATTGGTCCATACATACTCTGCCGGTTATGGGGGCTTTTTTGCCACCGATAAGCACATAGCCTTTGTTTGATAAAGCCCTCGGGTAGCCGTCGGCATAGCCGCAGGTTATTGTCGCAAGGCGGGTGGGTCTGCTTGCTGTGTAGGTGCGCCCGTAGCTTACCTGTGTGCCTGCTTCTACCGTCTTTATCATAGATATGGTCGCCCTCAGCGTCATTACGGGAGACAGCTCAAAGGGCAGCGGCTTTGCGGTATTGGGCATAAGCCCGTAGAGGATAATGCCCAGCCTTGCAAGGGTGCTGCGCTCGTCGTTTCTGTATACACCCGCCGCCGAGTTCATAAAGTGTGAGTGCTTCAAAGCTACGCCACGCTTTTTAAGCTCGGCTGTCACGTCAAGTATCTTCTGCTGCTGCATATCCGGGTAGGCGTAGTTATCCTCCCCGTCAGAATCAGCCACCGCAAAGTGGGTGAACACCCCTTCGAGGGATATGTTTTCAAGGCGGCTCATCTTCTCTATCTCATCGGCGCACTGGGCGGCTGTACCCCGCACGCCGATCCTTGTCATGCCTGTGTCTATCGCCGCATGGCAGCGTATCTTTCTGCCCCCGGCTTTCTCGTTTAAAGCCTCTGCGTAGGAGTATTCGGTCAAAGCCTGGATTATGTTATGCTCTGCAAGGTGCTGCGCCTCATCGGGGCAGGTGTAGCCGAGTATAAGTATATCGCCCGTAATGCCGCACTCACGCAGCCTTATCGCCTCGGTGATGTTTGACACGGCGAAGTATCTTACCCCGTGCTTTTGCTGTAAATAAGGCACGATAGCTCTGTCGCTATGCCCGTAGCAGGAGGCTTTGACCACGCACATAAGCTCTGTGCCGGGCCTAAGGTATGCCTTGTAGTTTTCTAAATTCCTGCTCACCGCATCAAGATCAATGACTGCCTCGCAGCGTTTTAAGTAATCCATTTTCAAAACAACTCTTTTCTTATATTGTGTGCCGCAAAATATGTAAGCGGCAAAAATGTGCTTTTTTGGGTAATTTGCTATTGAAATGCGTAAAAAAATGTGTTATAATAATGTTGTATGTAGTTTTTGTGAGTCTGCGGGAGGTGGCGGCGTGATGTCAGATATTTTTCCGACGCTTGCCCTTACAGGGCTTGAGCTGGAAAAGACCTGCTGCTTTACCGGGCACCGCTCAGCAAAGCTCCCCGGCGAGGGCAACAGGAAAAACCCGGGCATGAAGCGCCTTGAAAGCACCCTCGAGCTCGCTATCTACGACCTCGTGAATAACAGCGGGGTGAAGTATTTCGTATCGGGCATGGCAAACGGTATAGACATTATCTGCGCCGAGGCCGTGGTGAGGCTCAAAAGTAGCTCGCTGCCTGATATCGAGCTTGTGTGCGCCATACCCTATCTCGGGCAGATAGATGAGATGAAGACCCCGCAGGAGAAGTACCTCTACTCACTGCTTGAAAGCAGCAGCTTTATCTCGGTGGTGCTCGCCGATAATTATTATAAAGACTGCTACAAGGAGCGCAACAAGTTCATGGTGGATAATTCAGCCCACCTGCTTGCGGTGTATAAGCCCTCGGTAAAGGGCTCGGGCACGCTTCAGACTATAAACTACGCAACAGCCTGCGGGCTTGATATAAAGATCATCGACCTTGACAAGAGCCCGCAGTTTTACAGTGATCAATAAGTCACAATTACATTTTACAACTTTTTGATAAAAATTTCAAGCCTTTAAAGGACGGTTTAGAGGTATTTTGCGAATAAATGCCTCAGGAAAGGGGAATACTTTACAAAATGTCCAAAAAAACAACCCAGAAGAAAAAGAAAAGATCACAGGCACCAATAGCGCTTGTATACTTTGCGGCACTTTGCGTATGCCTTGTGGTGGTGGGTGCTCTTGTGCTCACGGTATTTCGCAGGTTTGACATACTGTCACTCGGAAAGAACGATTCGCAGGCATACGAGGGCTATACCTCAAACGACTGCACGACCATACTTTTTGCGAGGATAAACTCAAAGAACGTGCTGCACGATATGCTCATATACAGGCTCGACCCCACAAAGGATAAGATATTCCTCGTGCCGGTAACGCCATATATGCTTGACGAGAGCACGGGCAAGACGCTCAAGCAGACGCTTGACGGCGGTGATATGGAGCAGCTGACGGCGGCAGTGAGCAGGTGCCTTGGCATAGATATACCTTATTATATGACGGTGAGCAACGGGTCATTCGACAACATCTGTGACCAGCTGGGCGGCTATACCTACACAGCCCCCGAGGATCTGTTCTACCTCTCGGGTGATATGGACAGCGAGAAGAATGACGTAACTATCCAAAAGGGCAGCACATTGAACCTCATGGGCAGGCAGATAAGGCTTATTATGACCTACCCTGTATTCTCCGAGGGCAGGCAGGGCAATGTGAGGTTTACGGCATCGGCGTTTGAAACTATGGTGGCAAGCGCATTCGCACTGCCCGACCTTACAAAGAACAACCTTGACGTTATCTATAAGCTGGTAAAGAAGAAATCCGACACAAACTATACTGATGATAACTATAAGATAATGAAGACGGTGCTCGTGGAGATGCTCGGCAGAGGCGTTTCGCCTGCAATGAGCATTACCCCCTCGGGAACATGGAGCGCCGACGATTCGCAGTTCGTGGTGGATGCTTCGTTCAAGGATGAGCTTGAAAAGCAGTTCACCCCCGAGGTAATGGCAAATAAGAAGGATGACAGCAGCAAATAACGGCTGATACAGCCACAGGAGGGTCTATATGAAGCTGATGGTGATAATACTCAACAGACTTGATGCGCTTGAATCGCTGCTCGAGGGGCTTTCCTCGGTGGGCATCGGCGGTGCTACGATAATCGAATCCTCCGGTATGGCGATGACACTTTCAAGGCTTGACAGCAGCGTGCTTTCGGCATCTATCAGAAGCCTTTTCAGCGGCGATGAGGACAACCGCACTATCTTCTCGGTAATAAGAGACGACCAGCTCGACACGGTGAGAAAGGTGGTCTACAAAACCGTCGGCGACCTTTCAAAGCCAAATACGGGCATACTCTTCACCCTGCCCCTTGACTTTGTTGAGGGCACGAAAAAGGGCAGAAACAGCAAGCCTGCCATAGCCGCAAAGGACAGCCCGAAGGACAAGGACAAGGCGGAAAAGGAAAAATCGGATAAACCAAGCTGAGGGATATCAGATAAGCCTGATATCAGAATGTTTACCACACGTTAAATAAAAGTTCAAAAAAGTGCTTGAAAAATCCGATTATTCGCTTGCAAAACACTCGCAGATGTGGTATAATATGTATGATATCTTTAGTAGAAAGGCTGGAACTTGACTTCCGGTCTTTTGATTTTGTATAGACATTTTTTACGAAAAGGGGTATTAAATGGAAAAGAAAAACACGGCGGCTCTTGTAAGAGAGCTGGCACAGCCTATATGCGATGAGCTGGGGCTGTTCTTGTGGGACGTAAGGTATGAAAAGGAAGGCTCGAGCTACTACCTGCGTGTGTTTATCGACAGCGACGATGGCATATCCATTGAAGACTGCGAGAACGTCACACGGCCTCTTAGCAAGGCACTCGATGATGCTGACCCGATAAAGGAACAGTATGTGCTTGAAGTCGGCTCGCCGGGGCTTGGAAGAGAGCTGAGGCGGCCTGAGCATTTTGAAGCCTGCATAGGCGATGCGCTCAAAATAAAGCTCATACGCCCGGCCGAGGACGGCAGGAAGGAATTTATAGTGGGGCTTGACTCATATGATAAGGAAAAGCTCTACGGGCATGAGACGGACGATGACGGGAATGTGCTCGACCCCATAGAGATAAAAATAAGCGACTGCGCTTATATCAAGCTCTATGACGACGGCGACCTGTTTTGATAAAACAAATCAACAATAAACAATAAAATATCAGGAGGAATCAGAAAAAAATGAACAACGATTTTTTTGACGCACTGTCAACACTTGAGACGGATAACCATATAGATGCCGAGGTGCTTATCGAAAAGATACAGGCAGGCATCATGATGGCAATAAAGAAGGATTACCCCGGAAGCGAGAACATAAACGTTACTATTGACCCCGAGGCAGGCAAGTTTGAGATGAAGATACTTAAAGAGGTAGTCGAGGGCGAGCCCGAAGACCCCGCAAACCAGATAACACTTGACGAGGCGCTGACGATAAGCAAGCGTGCAAGGGTAGGCGGCACTGTGGAGATCAAACTCAACTCTGCAAAGTTCGGCAGAGTAGCTGCAATGGCTGCAAAGCAGTCGATAAGAAACGATATCAAGAGGATAGAGAAGGAAAGGCTGATAGCTCAGTATTCCGACAAGGCTAAGGAGTGCATCTCGGCAACAGTTGA
The DNA here is from genome assembly GCA_017544125.1 of Ruminococcus sp. GTDB lineage: Bacteria > Bacillota > Clostridia > Oscillospirales > Ruminococcaceae > NK3A76. The sequence continues at coordinate 8,241 of JAFYET010000036.1, forward strand.
GAAGGTCGAGCCCGAAACACTCAACGCAATACTCGTTATCGACAAGAACGATGCAAACAACAGGAACGAGATATTCCTCTCACGCAGAGAGCAGATACCCGGTGAGGTATTAAGACCCGGCGATATCATAAAGGTATATGTTGTGGGCGTTTCCGAGCCTGACAAGAGATTTGCCGTAAGGATATCGAGAACACACAAGGACCTTGTAAAGAGGCTCTTTGAGCTGGAGGTGCCTGAGATATATGACGGCACAGTTGAGATAAAGGCTATATCCCGTGTGGCAGGCTCACGCTCAAAAATGGCAGTATGGAGCAACGACCCCAACGTTGATGCCGTAGGTGCCTGCATAGGTCCCAGACGCTCGAGGATACAGAACGTTGTAAACGAGCTAAAGGGCGAGAAGATAGACATTATAGGCTACAGCGAGAATGATGAGGAATTCATCGCAATGGCACTTGCCCCCGCTGAGGTAACAAAGGTAGAGATACTTGATGATGACCCTGAGGTAAAGGCTTGCAGAGTAACAGTTCCCAACAGGCAGCTCTCTCTTGCCATAGGCAACAAGGGACAGAACGCAAAGCTCGCAAACCTGCTCACAGGCTACAAGATAGACATTGTTCCCGAAGAGCCTGACCTTGCGGATATGAAGCCCCGTGAGGAAAAGGCAGCAGCCCCCGCAGAGGAAATGACGGAGGACGGGGAGGAATAAGCCCTTATTTAAGGAGTAATGACCGCTATGAAAGTAAAAAAGATACCTATGAGGATGTGCCTCGGCTGCGATGAGATGAAGCCGAAAAAAGAGCTCATCAGGGTAGTAAAGAGCGCTGAGGGCGAGATAAGCCTTGACCTTACAGGCAAGAAAAACGGCAGGGGCGCATATATATGCAGGAGCGCCGAGTGCCTGCGGCTTGCAAGAAAGGCAAGGCGGCTTGAAAAGAGCTTTCAGTGCAGGATAGACGATGAGGTATACGACAGGTTGGAAAGTGAGCTGAGCGGCGATGAGTAAGAACGTAATGGGGCTCATAACCATGTGCCGCAGGGCAGGAAAGCTCAGCCTCGGGCTTGACATGGCAAAGGAAGCCTGCAAGAATGGCTCAGCCTGCGGGTGTGTCGCAGCGAGCGACCTTTCACCCAAATCGCTCAAAGAGCTTAAATTCGTCTGCAACAGATACGATGTCCCGCTGTACGCTTTGGGGTTGACTATGGACGAGGTGTGGACAGAGCTCGGCAAGCGTGCGGGCATTATGGCGGTGAACGACAAGGGCTTCTGGAAGGCTCTGACAAAGACCTTACAGCCCATCGAAATAGATGAAAATGAATTTTACAGCATATAATTGATTTGAGGAGGACACAGTGCCTATGAAAAATTCGGCGATAAAGTTAAACCAGCTTGCAAAGGACTTAAAGCTGACAAACAACGACCTTTTTGAGTGCCTTGCACTTCTTGGCGGCGAGCCTAAGAAGGCTATGAGCGCACTTACACCCGAGGAGGTCAGCTTTGTATTTGAATATTTCACACAGAAAAACGCAGTAAAGGATCTCGGCGCATATTTTGCAAACAACGTAGCACCCGAGAAGCCCAAGAAGGAAACAAAGAAGGATGCGCAAAAGGCTGAAAAGCCCGCAAAGGCTGACAAGGCAGAAAAGGCAGAGAAGCCTGCAAAGACCGAAAAGCCCGCAAAGGAAGAGGCAAAGGCTGCAAAGAAGGCTGAGCCTGCAAAGGAAGCCCCCAAGGCTGAGAAGAAGGCAGAGCCCGAAAAGCCCAAGGCAGACAAGTTTGACACTGCAAAGGCTATGAGCGGCTCAAAGAAGAAGGAAGAGAAGAAAAAGGAAAAGAAGCACGAGCATGGCAAACAGACGATACTCGGCGGCGGCTCTTCCTCACAGAGCAGCACGGGCTATACTGTTTCTGAAGAGAGCGCAAGAAGCGGCAGGACGATAGTTGACACAAGAGGCAGCTATACCGAGCTTGACAAGTACAACGAGAAGTATGACAACATGGCAAGCTCAAAGCAGGGCGGCAAGGACAACTACTCGAAGAAGCAGAAGCTGACCCAGAAGTCGCAGCAGTACAAAAAGCAGAAGGGCAGCCACGGCAAGAGAGAGACCGAGTCTGAGAAGGATAAGCTTAGGCGTTTAGAGCTTGAGCGTGCAAGAAAGCAGCAGCTCAAGGTGCTTATCCCTGATGAGATAGTTGTTTCAGAGCTTGCTTCAAGGCTCAAGGTAACAGCTACCGAGGTAATAAAGAAGCTCATGGGCTTAGGCGTTATGGCTTCTATCAATGAGGTAATAGACTTTGATACCGCATCGCTCGTTGCAGATGAGCTTGGCGCTAAGGTAGAAAAGGAAGTAATTGTGACTATCGAGGAGCGCCTTATCGAGGACGAGGAGGACAAGGAGGAGGATCTCGTAGAGAGATGCCCTGTCGTTGTCGTTATGGGTCACGTTGACCACGGTAAGACATCTATCCTCGACAGGATAAGAAACGCAAACGTTGCCGCAGGCGAGGCAGGCGGTATCACACAGCACATAGGCGCTTATCAGGTGCGCTACAACGGCAAGAAGATAACCTTCCTCGATACCCCCGGTCACGAGGCATTCACATCAATGAGAGCAAGAGGTGCGAACATCACCGATATCGCTATACTCGTTGTTGCGGCCGATGACGGTATCATGCCCCAGACCATTGAGTCGATAAACCACGCAAAGGCAGCAGGCGTTTCGATAATCGTTGCCATAAACAAGATGGATAAAGAGGGTGCTGACCCCGACAGAGTAAAGCAGCAGCTCACAGAGCATGAGCTCGTTGTTGAAGAGTGGGGCGGCGATGTTATCGCAGTTCCTGTATCTGCAAAGACAGGCATGGGCATAGACGAGCTGCTTGAGAACGTTCGTCTCGTAGCTGAGGTCAAGGAGCTCAGAGCTAACCCCAACAGGCTTGCCAAGGGTACTGTAATTGAGGCAAGGCTTGACAAGGGCAAGGGTCCTGTTGCTACACTGCTTGTTGAGAACGGCACACTTAACGCAGGCGATGTTATAATCGCAGGTCAGTCGGTAGGACGTGTAAGAACAATGACCGACTACCACGGCAAGAACATAAACAAGGCAGGCCCCTCGACACCTGTTGAGATAACAGGTCTTGCAGAGGTTCCCTCGGCAGGCGACACATTCAACGCAGTTGAGGACGAGAAGCTCGCAAGAGAACTGGTAGAGCAGCGTAAGTTTGACGCTAAGGAGGAGCAGTTCAAGCAGTACCAGAAGGTAACGCTCGAAAACCTCTTCAGCCAGATCTCAGAGGGCGAGATGAAGGAGCTGCCGATAATCGTAAAGGCAGACGTTCAGGGCTCGGTAGAGGCTGTAAAGCAGAGCCTCGAGAAGCTCTCAAACGACGAGGTAAGAGTAAAGGTCATCCACGGCGGTGTCGGTGCTGTTTCGGAGAGCGACGTTATGCTTGCTAACGCATCAAACGCTATCATCGTAGGCTTTAACGTTCGCCCTGACCCTGTTGCAAAGGAAAATGCAAAGCGTGACGGCGTTGACATAAGGCTTTACAGAATAATCTACGACGCAATAGAAGAGATAACCGACGCTATGAAGGGTATGCTCGCACCCAAGTTCAGAGAGGTTGAGACAGCCCGCATAGAGGTAAGACAGGTATACAAGATAACAGGTGTTGGCAATGTTGCGGGCGCATACGTGCTCGAGGGCAAGATAGGGCGAGGCGACGAGATAAGAGTAGTGCGTGACGGCATAGTTATCGCTGAGGACAAGATGAGCACCTTAAAGCGCTTCAAGGACGATGTGAAGGAAGTTGCATCGGGCTTTGAGTGCGGTATCACGCTCGAGAAGTTCTCTGACATCAAGGAAGGCGATATATTCGAGGCTTTCGTAATGGAGGAGTACAGGGACTAAAAGGCTCATCATCTACAAACAGTAAGGAGGCTTTGAAATGGCTTCACATAAAGCAGGAAGAATGGGCGAGGACATAAAGAGAATAATCTCGGGCAAGATAAGAGACCTTAAAGACCCGAGGATAAGCAAAAACGGTATGCTTACCATAGTCAGATGCGACGTGGCAGGCGACGGGTCGTTTTGCAAGGTATATGTTTCATCATTTGAGGGCTATGAAAAGGCTAAGGAGGCCGTAAAGGGCTTTGAGAGCGCAAGCGGCTTTTTAAAGAGAGAGATATCAAATGTTCTGGGGCTAAGAAAATGCCCCGAGCTTAAATTCATAGCTGATGATTCTATGGAGCATTCGGCACAGATAAACGAAAAGCTCAAAAGCATTGCTGCAAAGCTCGGCGACGGTGATGCCGAGGCGGCAGACAGTGATGAGGTGCAGACCGACGACTGATCGGTTTTTAGAAAGGACAGCATCAGATGAAAAAAAGTGATTTCTTCGAGCTTAAGGAGATATTCGAGAGCCATGACAACATACTCATACTCACACACAAGAGCCCCGACGGGGACACCCTCGGCTGCGGGTTTGCTCTGTGTGCGTATCTCCGTGATATAGGCAAGAAGGCAAATGTCATAAATAACGAAAATTTCCCGGTGAGGTATAATTTTCTTTATGACGGGTATTATGTTCAGGAATTTGAGCCGCAGTTCATCGTGGCGGTAGATGTGGCTGACAAGTCGCTTTTCGGTTCGCACCTGTCACGCTTTGCGCAGGACGGGGCAGTCGATGTGTGCATCGACCACCACATATCAAACAGAGGGTATGCAAAGCGGACTTTCCTTGACGGCAAGGCTTCCGCTGCGGCGCTCATATTATTTGAATATTTCAAGGTCATAGGCTATAAGATATCTGACTTTATAGCCATGTGCCTGTATACTGCCATAGCCACAGATACGGGGTGCTTCAAGTATCAGAACACCACCCCCAAGACGCACATTGCGGCGGCAGAGCTAATGCAGTATAACATAGGCTTTGAGCACATAAACAGAAAGATGTTTGACGTAAAGTCAAAGGGCAGGATAAAGGTAGAGCAGAGCGTTATAAACCACATGGAATACTACTTCAACGACAGGTGTACCATGATAGTGCTGACTACCGAGCTTATGAAAAACTGCGGCGCTGAGCCGGCTGAGTTTGAGGGGCTTGCTTCCATTCCCCTCGAGATAGAGGGCGTGGTAATAGGCATAACCGTCAAGCAGAGGCATGAGAATGTATTCAAGCTCTCGGTGCGCACCACCGAGGAAGTTGACGCTTCGGCATTTTGCAGGGGCTTTGGCGGCGGCGGGCACATAAGAGCCGCAGGCTGCGAGATACAGGGCAATCTGCAGGAGGTAAGACAGAAGGTCATAAAGGCGGTAGCCGAGGCTTTAGGCGAGGAATACGATGACTGAGCGCATTAGTGAGCCCATGGGCGTGCTGCTCATAAACAAGCCTAAGGACTGGACATCGTTTGATGTATGCGGCAAGCTGCGAGGTATGCTGCACACAAAGAAAATAGGTCACACGGGAACGCTTGACCCAATGGCGACGGGTGTGCTGCCCATACTTGTAGGCAAGGCTGCAAGGGCGGCTGACATACTGCCCGAGAGCGGCAAGCAGTACAGGGCGCATTTTAAGCTCGGGCTTGACACTGACACGCAGGACATAACGGGCAAGGTGCTTTATGAAGACAGCACACCCGTGACAAGAGCGCAGCTTGAAGAGGCGCTTGACGGCTTTATCGGCGAATATATGCAGACACCGCCTATGTACTCGGCAGTAAAGGTAGGGGGCAAAAAGCTCTACGAATATGCCAGAGAGGGCAGGGAGATAAAGCGTGAGCCAAAGCGCAGGTATGTTGACTTCATAACGCTTGAAAGCTATGACGAAGCGGCAAGAGAGGGCGTTATGAGCCTGTCGGTAAGCAAGGGAACATACATAAGAACGCTTATTGCAGATGTGGCTGCAAGGCTCGGCACATCCGGCGTTATGACAGCCCTTGAGAGAACAAAGGCAAACGGCTTTGACATATCGCAGTGCATGACCATAGAGCAGGCGCAGGCGCTTGCTGATGAGGGCAGGCTGTATGAGCGGCTGATGCCGCTTAGCGAGATATTCGGCGGCTTACAAAAGGTAAGGCTATCACCAAAGCACACAGCACTTTACAAAAACGGCGTAAAGCTGCGCCCGCAGCAGGCGGGGATATCGGGCTTTGATGCTGACAGCCGGTATCTTATATACTCAGATGACGGGCAGCTCATCTCGGTGGCATATATTGATGTGCAGAAAAACGAGCTGAGGGCTCTTAGGAATTTTTACTGAGGGGGGAGACCCTTGACAGACATAACCGAAACAGGAATAGTTACCGATGAGCGGTGTGCGGTGGCGCTGGGCATATTTGACGGCGTACACAGAGGCCACAGGCGGGTGCTTGAAAAGGCTTTCTCGCACGATGAGCTCAGGCGGGCGATATTTACCTTCAACACCCACACGGTAGACTCAAAGGGCAAGGATTACAAGATGCTCATAACCGACAGCTTCAAGAGAAAGCTGCTTGACCGTGCGGGGGCTGACTACATATATTCCCCTGATTTTTACAGGCTTAAAAGTATGCCGGCGGAGGATTTTGCGAGGGACATACTCAAAGGTGCGCTGCACGCTGAGGTGGCTGTATGCGGCGAGAAGTTCCGCTTTGGCTGCGGTGCGGCGGGCGACAGTGATGCGCTGATACGCTACGGCAGGAAATACGGCTTTGAGGTAGAGATAGTGCAGCGGCTCGACAGTGACGGGGTGCGCATAAGCTCATCGCTGATAAGAAGCCTGGTGCGTGAGGGCGAGATAGAAAAGGCAAACAGGCTGCTGGGCTACAGCTACGGCTACTCTTTAGAGGTCATACACGGCAACGAGATAGGGCGCACCTGGGATTTCCCGACGATAAACCAGCAGATACCCGACGGGCTGGTACTGCCGAGGTTCGGGGTGTATGTTTCAAACGTACACATAGATGACCGCTGCTACACGGGCGTTACGAACATTGGCGTAAAGCCCACGGTCGAGAAGGAGATTCGTCCCCTCGCCGAGACGTTCATCGTTGATTACGAGGGCGACCTTTACGGCAGGGAGATAGAGATAGAGCTCTTTGAGTTTATAAGACCCGAGAAGAAGTTTGACAGCTTTGATGCTCTGAAAGCTGAGATAAAGAGGAACACGGAATACGCAAAAGCGGCGTATTTAAAATACATCTGAAAGGACTTGTAAGAATGAAAAAGGTAAGGACGAGATTTGCGCCGTCACCCACAGGTTATATGCACATAGGCAACCTGAGAACGGCATTGTTTACATATCTTATCGCCAAGCAGAACGACGGCGACTTTATACTCAGGATAGAGGACACCGACCGTGAGCGCTATGTTGAGGGGGCAGTTGATGTGATATACAACACCCTTAAGCAGTGCGGGCTCAACTGGGACGAGGGTCCTGACATAGGCGGTCCTGCAGGACCTTATGTTCAGAGCGAGAGAATGGGTATGTTCAAAAAGTATGCCGAGGAGCTGGTCGAAAAGGGCGAGGCTTACTACTGCTTCTGCGACAAGGAAAGGCTTGACGGCTTAAAGGCAGAGTGCGAGGCGCAGGGCAAGACATACAGCTATGACAGGCACTGCCGTGAGCTTTCAAAGGAAGAGGTTCAGGCAAAGCTCGATGCAGGCACGCCCTACGTTATCAGGCAGAAGATGCCACTTGACGGCAGCGTTACCATCCACGATGAGCTTTACGGCGACATAACCGTTGACTGCACAGAGCTTGAAGACCAGATACTGATAAAGACAGACGGCTTCCCCACATACAACTTTGCAAACGTGGTGGACGATCACCTTATGGGCATAACACACGTTGTAAGGGGCAATGAGTATCTTTCGTCAGCGCCCAAGTATGAGCTTTTATACAAGGCATTCGGCTGGGAAGTGCCTACCTACATACACGTAGAGCACATTATGAAGGACAAGCAGCACAAGCTGTCAAAGCGTGACGGCGATGCTTCGTTTGAGGACCTTATGAGCAAGGGCTATCTCAC
>JAFYET010000037.1 GCA_017544125.1 Ruminococcus sp.
CCGTGTCTGTTACCGTAAGCCCTGCCGATGAGGCTGACAGCACTTTCCCTGTTCCCTCCCTAATACTTTTCGATGCCCTTGACGGGCTTGTTCATAACGATGAAAAGAGCATCAGGGATATGCTCTACCTCGAGTCCGGCGAGATATGGTTCGATGGGCGTGCCGAGGCAGGCAGCGCAAGAAAGGTTCAGACTAAGACCGTGAATAAGCCCTGCACCGACCTTAAGACCGAACATGATGTAAAGATAGAGGCTGTAAGAATAAAGGACCATGCGCTCATACGCATTATCGGCAAGGATAAGACCCATGAGATAACAGTGGCGCTGCCTGACAGCACACGTTATATGTATATAGGCATTACAGGTGAGCGCTGCCGCATAGGCGGGCTTGATACTTTCAAGGCTGATACCGAGTGCCCTGATGATTACATACAAAGGATTGCCAATGAGATAAGCTATATTGACGACTGCCCCGTAGGTGATGTGCCCAATGTTCAGGTTGACGGCTACCGCTCGGCTCACTCAAAGGGCACGCCCATAAAGGACGGGCTTATGATCACCTTCCACGCCAAGACCCTGCCCACCGCAAGGCTTGTATGGCACTGCCCGTTTATCGACGTGTTCAGCTCTGATGACGGGGAGGTCTACGGCAAGAATTACCGTGACCTGGCATTTATACGCTTTGACGGCGAGTGCTGGGAGTGTGACCCCGCCTGCCATGCCGACCCCGATGTAAAGCATACCGATGCTTTCGTCAGCTGGGATGCCTGGAACGAGTATAACCACACAGGCTATGATGCCTCGGTCACTTTCAGGGTAAAGCACAACACCATAACGATGATAACCGAAAACTGCGGTATCTCGATAGCTCATAAGCTCGTAATGACGGGCGTTGACAAGACCATCTACGCCGCTGTTACAGGCGACCAGGTGGCTGTTACCGATATCAGGTATTCATATTCATCATAAAGGCATAATAATAACGGCTGCTGCGAAATCTCATCGCAGCAGCCGTGTTTGTTTGTGTGTATTATCTCTTTCTGCGCTTTGTTATAAGCATAGCAGCAGCCATTGTCAGCGCTGTCAAGCCTAAAGAGTATGAGCTTGAAGTTTTGGGGTTTGCCTCAGAAGCTGTTGCATTGCTGCTTGCAGCTGCGGCAGGGGAGTTGCTGTTATCAGATGTTTTCTCTGCCTGCTCCTCTTGCTCTGCGGGCTCGCTGTCAGCATCAGCTTCGGGCTCGGCAGTATCCTCGTCCTTGGCCTGCTCCTTGTCGGTGTCCTCGTCCTGGGCTATATCCTCATCAGGGGTGATGACCGGCTCTATCGCAACAGGCTCGGTGCCGTTGCCGTCTCTTATCGCCATGAGCGCATCGTGCAGCTCTCTGTCGGTCATCTGATAGGTCTTTCTGTCGTATCTTCCGCCGGGGGTGTCCCATAAAACGGGGCAGAGATCACGGCTCACTGCCTCATAGCATACCGCCGTCAGGAATCTTGTTACCGACTCAGCCTCCTTGTTTACATACGGGCAGCCATACTCGCCTATGATAACGGGTATGCCCTTGTCAACAAAGTTTGTCTTCATCATTTCCATATTCTTTTTAAGCTCATCTATCTCAGCCTGTGTGCCCCAGGTCGATTTTGCCTTGCCCCAGTCGGCATCTTCTTCAAGTATAGCAAAGGTCGAGGGCGTGTAGTAGTGAACCGAAACTGCCATGTGGTTTGCGGGGTCATCGGGCATCTTGAAAAGCGGGTCACAGGTCAGGTCAATGCCTGTGTTGTAGCCGGCAATCAGCAGGTGCCGCTTGTCGTTGTTGCCGCCCGAGCTTCTTACAATGTCAACGAATTTCTGATTGACTTCATTAACATAGCCGTATGATTCTTCCTTGCCCTTTGTGCTGCCGCTCCACTGGTTCCATACCGTGTTCCAGCCGAGCTCTTCGTTCTGTGATTCAAACACCAGCTTGTCGCCGTAGTCCTTGAAATTATCAGCCACCTGCGTCCAGATAGCCTCGTATTTTTTCAGCGTTTCATCATGCTCTGTCGGCAGCTTTTCAAGCCAGCCGCCGTCCCAGTGAAGGTTGACTATCGTGTACATTCCCGAGCCGAGTGACCAGTCAACTATCTCGGTAACTCTTGCCATTACGTCTTCGTTTATGGTGTATGTGCCGTCGTCTGCCATAAGGTTTGACCAGGCAACGGGTATTCTCAAAACCCCGAAGCCCTCATCGGCATACCCCTGTATCATCTCCTGTGTGACGGTGGGACTGCCCCAGGCTGTTTCGTAGGCGTTCTGCGAGGTGCTGTTTATCCAGTCACCCGTTGCTTCAAGGGTGTTGCCGAGGTTTATGCCTATACCCATTTCCTTGACGGCTTCCATAGTCGTCATATCACGAAACTGCTCATCTGCGGCCCTTGCCGCTATCTGTGTGAGTGCGCCCGCAAGCACTGCTGCCGACATGGCAAGGCTTATTATTCTTTTTGACTTCATAATGCTTCCTCCTTAGATTTATTTACCAGCGGCTTCCTGATAGCCGCATATTTGTTATATTATAGCATTTAGCACCGCTTGTAGTCAATGGAAAAAAGTGCAATATTTACTGAAATAATGTGCAGCCTTCGCCCCTTGACAGAGTTGAAAATAATATGATATAATAGCCTTGGGTGATAATA
>JAFYET010000006.1 GCA_017544125.1 Ruminococcus sp.
AAAAAGACGCTTAAAGCGGGTACAGACTATACTCTCTCCTATAAGAATAACGTAAATACAGGCACAGCTACCGTTACCGCAACGGGTAAGGGTAAGTATAAAGGCACCGTCAGCAAGAATTTCACTGTAAAGGCTGCCTCTGTCGCCTCCGCTACCGTGGCTCTCCCGAGCCTGACGGCTGTTTATACCGGCAAGAAAATAACCCCTGCCCCCACTACCGTCAAGGTTGGCGGTAAGACCCTTAAATCGGGTACAGACTATACCGTCAGCTATTCAAATAACGTGAATGTCGGTACAGCTTCTGTCAAGATAAAAGGTAAGGGCAACTACTCAGGCTCTGTCACTAAGACATTTACTATAACCCCCGGTAAGACTAAAATAGGCTCAGCCACCACCCCCGCCAGCGGTAAGGCTAAGGTGACATGGAAGAAGAATACCTCAGGTTCAGGCTATCAGGTGTTCTATTCCAATAACAGTACCTTCTCCTCCGCTAAGAAAAAGGTCATAAACTCCAACACCACCCTCTCCGCCACTATCGGCTCGCTCACAAAGGGTAAGGTCTATTACTTCAAGGTCAGGGCTTTCAAAAAGGTGGGCAGTACCTATATCTACGGTCCCTACTCCGCAGTCAAGTCCGTCAGGGTCGGCAAATGAAGTGCTGCGCTCAATGAATAAAGAATAGTTAATACTAAAGGTATCGCTTCCGGGCGATGATTTTAAATATCATCGCCCGAAGAGCGATACCTTTATTTTTCATTCTTCACTATTCACTGTTTGCTTGATCTATCAAGCGAACTGCGTGTATATCTCCTTGCTCGCCCCCTTTACCGAGTAATCCCACCGCCCTATGCGCCCCGAGCGTGTGAAGTATTCTATCTCCGGCACCTCGTAGGGCGTTTCAAAGGTGTCAACAACTATCAGCTTTATCTTCATCTTTTCGGGTATTATGGCTTTTATGTAAACGCTCGCACTAAGCCCTGCCCTTGCCCCCTCAAAAGGCTCTGCCAGCCCCGCAAGATTTGGCATAAGCTCTATGAATACCCCGTAGCTCTCCGCCGAGCGTATTATCCCGCTCACAGTCTCCCCCTGGCAAAAGCGCCCGGCATTCTGCTCCCACGTCCCTAATAGCTCCTTGTGCGATAGGCATATCCGCCCGCCCTCTCTGCCCTTGACTACGGCTCTTATCAGCATACCGTTCCTGAACCTGTCCGCAGGGTGTGCTATGCGTGAAACGGATATGGCATCTATCGGTATCAGCGAGCTTATCCCGCAGCCAATGTCCGCAAATGCCCCGAATGGCTCTAAGTGGGTCACGCAGGCGCTTATTATGTCGCCCGCTTCAAGGTGCAATAAGTATTCTTCCATGCACCGCTCCTGCGCCGCCCTGCGTGAGAGTATGGGCATACCTCCCTCGCAGCCTGATGACAGCGGTATGAAGCATACAGGCTTTCCTACCCGTGAAAGGAGGGCTATGTCACGTACAGTGCCCTCGCTTATGCCTAAAGCCCCCTCCTCCCTCGGTATCACCCCTCTGCCAAATGGTAAGTCAACGTAAAGGTCGTGGCTGCGTGAGCATACCGCCGCCCTCGCTTCAAGTATCAGCCCTTTCTCCGCCGCCTGCATCAGCCTCTCCGGCGATGATAGATAGTATTCGCACTCGCCTTTGTCCCTTATGGACCCCTCCGGGTAAAATCGTTCCATTCCGTTATCCGTCCTTTCAAGTGTTGTATGTATATAAAGCTGTCGCTCATTTGACAGGTAACAGGTTACAGGTAACAGGTATGGTATCCGCCTTACGGGGGATGGATTAAAAAAGCTGCTGTAAGGCACACAGGCAACGAGAAAGCCCGTCTTAGCTAACAGCGCCCGGTCAACACGCCCGATATGGGAGGTATCAACGTTGTTGATACCAACGTGCGGCTTTGCCGCACACCTCAACTGTTACCTGTTACCTGTTACCTGTTACCTGTAACCTGTTACCTGAATATCCCCCTCACTAAATCCTATTCCCCCACACCCTATCATATTACATCCCAGGCGATTTTTATGCTGAAAAAACGCACCCGAAAATCGGTTACAAATTGTCACAATTTTTGTACACTACCCTGTAACCGATAGTTGTGCTTTTTGTTTCTTTCTGACACGATATGTAGTAAAATAATGGCTTTCAATCGTTTAAGCAGCCTCCGAAAACGTTGTCTATTTTAATAAAGATGTATTACTTAAAAGTAAATTTTTGTACATATTGCGGCATAGAATGTAAACAAACTGTAAAACTGCTTGACATTTTACGCTTTCAGTGTTACAATAACGAAGTGATTTGTAACTCTTTTGTAATTATTCAAAAGAGAATTTACTGCAACAGCGTCAGGCTGCTGCCGAAAGGAGATGAAAGGCGAGGTTCGGAACGCCACAGCCGAAATATCTTTCGCCAACTAATTTATGGGTATTTATTCTAACAATTCAAGTGAGGGCGTCACGCCGAAGCTTACTAAGTTAATTACAGCGATTTTAGCAGTTTCTATATTATTTGTATTCTGCATGGGTGAGACAAGGGCATTCGCAGCCGATGACAATACAACAGCTGCAGTTGTTCAGTCTGACGGTAACAGCACCGGTACAGCCACCACCACACAGGAGACCAAGACAACAACAACCACTACAGCAGCAGCAACAACAGCTGCCAAGAAAACAGCCGCAAAGAAGATAAACCTCAAGACCCCCGTTTTCGTGGGCGAGGCTAAGTATGACAGCGGCGCAACACACCCCTATAATAAACAGACAAATCAGCTTATCGTAAGATATAAGGCAGTTAAGAATGCCGAGAAATATCAGCTCTATATCAAGGGCGGTAAGTATAAGAAATGGACAAAGATCAAGACAACAAAAGCGCTTAAGGTCAAGGTTAAGAACCTTAAGAGAGGCACAACATATAAATTCAAGGTAAGAGCTGTCAACGGCTCTTCAAAGAGCGAGTTCTCAAAGACTCAGAAGCTCTCCACCGCAGTTATGGATTACGATGTGTACGGCTACCAGGCAATATGCAGGATAGTTTTCCACGAAGTAGGCGGTATGGCAGGCAAGTTCTGGGATAAGCCTATCGTTTACGTTTCCGACTGCGTTGTAAACAGGTTCGTAGCAGCCAAGTATACAAAGAAGGGCGTTTGGGCTTCCTATTACAAGAGATATAACACCGTTCAGGATATGATATATTTAAGCGGCAACTTCATGTCCTCCGGCGGCCTCGCAGCCGACGGCGCAATTTACAGCCGTGTTCCCAAGAGAGTAAAGGTGGCAGCTTACGGCGCACTTTATAATAAGACAGCACTCAGCGGCATCAAGAACGACGGCACAGTTTACTACTGGTGCAACCGTCCCTACTACTCAGCCGACAGCAGGATCGCATATTCCTTCAAGATCCCGTGGGGCTACTTCAACGTTTGGAGAGAGTACTGGGGCTGATAGCGCAGGCGCTTAAAGCAATATGATGAATCAAGCACTTCTGCTTATGTCGGCAGAGGTGCCTTTTTATGCTCTCTCGCTGCGCCTGCTAAAAGAATAAAGAAGAAAGAAGAAAGAATAAATAATAATAGAGGTATCGCCTGTGTGCGGTACCTCTGACATCTTATTTATATAAAAGAAAAAGCAGTCCCTATTGGAACCGCCCTTCATGAAAAGTATTTATTCAACATAATCATTATATCATATCCACAGAAAAATTAAAGTAAATTCTTGGGCTATTTTGTAAATATACTGTAAATCGACAAAATCTCCGCAAATGCTCGAAAATACGCCGTTTTAAAAATGTTAAACGTTTTAAGCAACGCCTTTTGTTATTTTAGGCAAACATTTAACTAAATATGAACTGTTTAAAATAGTCCTATTTTACGCCACGAAATCGTTAACTCTTGACAGGTCGGCGGCAATGTGCTATAATTTTTAAAAAAAGAGAGAACCGATAAACTTCAAACAGGGGAGATATACACAATGATAAATCAAAGAAGCAAGATAGTGACGATGATCATGTTCGTCGTAGCTTTGGGCTTTCTTGTCTATGGCGGCTTTAAGTATTTCAGCGAAAAGGCAAAGTTCGATGACCTGGTCAAGTCCTGCTCCGAGCAGGCAGATGCAGAGGTGCTGAGCAGTGACCCGTATACCGTCACAAAGCGTAAGCGTGTGTCAAAGTATAATTCCAAAAAGATCACCGAGACCTATTACCACACTACCGTTAAGTATACAGTTGACGGTAAGGATTATACCTGTAAACACGACAGTAAGACGAGCTTCCCCGTGGGCGCTATGACTACCGTCAAGTATGACCCCTCCGACCCGGGGCGCAGCTTTGTGGGCTCAATGCCTATGAACTCTTATCAGACCCACCTAAGGACTATGATAATTGGCGGAGTGCTTGCCCTTGCAGGCGCTGTTACCCTATTAAAGAGCCGTGGCCGCTGATGAAACACCGTTCAGATAGGGTCGGATATAGGCGTTTGTCCCTTGTCTTTTTCAGCATTGCACTGATACTTATCATACTCGGCACGGTAGGCTATATCCATCAAAAAAACGCCTATGACACCACCAAAGAAACCTGCACCGCCGACACACAGGCATTGGTCACATACTGTGAGATCGTTAAAGTGCCAATTAAATCAAACAATAGAACCACAGTCGGCTACGAGTATAAATATTACACTACCGTGAGTTATCTGGTGGGTGACAAAGAGTATACCTGTTTTCTTGAAACTCCCCACGAGTATCATAAAGGTAATGCCGTAGACCTGCATTATGACCCCGATGACCCGAAGAACGCCTATATAGGCGACGAACCTCTTGAAAAATATAACGATGGTTTGTTGTGTATGATATTTGGCGGCTTAACAGCAATGATCGGTGTGGCTACCTTCTTTAAGAGCCGCCGAAAGCATTAAGATAGCCAAATTCTTATATCTTATTTCTGATTTTTTACCTCTAAAAGCCGAAAGGAAGTAATAAATATGACCGTTTATGAAGCAAAACAGAAGATACTTGAGCTTAAAAAGGAAAAGGATATATGTATCCTCGCACATAGCTATGAATCCCGTGATATAGTCGAGGTGGCTGATTATACGGGCGATAGCTATAAGCTCAGCGTTGACGCATCAAAGGTGAATAATAAGAATATCGTCTTTGCAGGCGTGCATTTTATGGCGCAGACAGCAAAAATGCTCTCGCCCGATAAGAGCGTCTATATGCCCAACACCGCCGCCGGCTGTGAAATGGCAGAGCAGATGGATACAGAGCTTCTCGCAGGCATGAAAGCCAAGGAGCCCGACAGGCTGGTCGTTGCCTATATAAACACCACCGCCGAGCTAAAGACCCTCTGCGATGTCTGCGTTACCTCATCGAGTGCCGTTAAGATAGTAAGCGCTCTGCCCGATAAGAAGATTCTCTTTATCCCCGATTGTAACCTGGGCGCTTTCGTTCAGAAAGCCTGCCCCGATAAGGATATAATGCTATTTAACGGCGGCTGCCCCGCTCACCAGCGTGCCACAAGGCAGGATGCACTCGATGCAAAGGCAGCTCACCCCGATGCGCTCCTCCTCGTTCACCCTGAGTGCCGCCCCGCAGTTACCGAGCTTGCCGATTATATAGGCTCGACCTCGGGTATTATGGATTTTGCAAAGAAGAGCGATAACAAGGAATTCATCATCGGCACAGAGCTTTCAATAGCCGAGCATTTGCAGTATGAGTGCCCCGATAAGCGCTTCTACCTGCTCACAAAGAATATCATCTGCCCCAATATGCGCATGACTACCCTTATGGACGTGTATAATATCTGCAACGAGATAGGCACCGATAAGGCAGCCGACAGAGAAATAACAATGTCCGATGAGCTTATAGCCAAAGCCAGAGTCTGCATTGATAAAATGATAGAACTGGGAGGCTGAATCTCAGGTAACAGGTTATAGGTAACAGGTAACAGTTGAGGTGTCCTGCTTCGCAGGACGGATTTGAAAATGAATTGACCCCGAGGAAAGAAAAATCCTCGGGGTCAGATATTTTAAAATACGTGCGGCTTTGCCGCACTCCTCACCTGTTACCTGTTACCTGTTACCTGACAGAGAACCCTATGTTCCCTATAAACCGCCCCTTGAACCCCTCGTCTTCCGATAGGGGGAGGGTCACGGCTGATTTTGTCAGCGCTTCGAGGCGACCAAAGAACCCCTCGTCGTAAAGCGAGACCTCCGCACCTCTCAGCGATGTGTTGCCGAGGGTCACAGCCTTGCCTTTCAGCTCTTTCGGTATAAGCCCTATATCGCAGGCGCTGTCTATGTCAAGGTAATGCCCGAAGCCGCCTGCTATCACCAGCCTGTCAATGTCGGCGTACTCGGTGTGTGCGTGCTCGAGCAGCGTGTCAAGGCAGGCACGTATCGCCGCCTTTGCAAGCTGTAGCTCCCGTATGTCCTGCTGAGTCAGGGCTATGCTTTCGGTGAGCTTCAGCCCGCCCTCAAATAAACTGTCCACAAAAACGCCCTGCTCGTCGATAAGCCCCCTGCGCACGCATAAAGCCAGCGCATCTACCGCTCCCGAGCCGCAAATGCCGGCTGCGGGGGCGTTTTCTACCGTGTCAAAGGCTATCCCGCCGTCCTTGTCGTAGACTCTGCAAATAGCGCCTTTAACACCGCCCATGCCAAAGCGCAGCTGCCCGCCCTCGAGCGCAGGCCCCGCCGCCGCCGATGCGCAGACTATGCCGTCTCTCGTTATTAGCGCCGCCTCGCCGTTGGTGCCGAGGTCTAAAAACAGCGTGCTGCCCGCCGTTTCGGTGCAGGCAAGCCCCGATGAAATGTCGCCGCCGATAAATGCGCTTATGCCCTTTATAAGCGTAACGGGTATCTCTGCCAGAGCCGCTTTCTGCCCCGTTATCTCACTAAGGGTGAGCCTTTCGCCGCCGAGGGTGACGGGCGCAAAGGGCGCTTTTGCAAGCCCCGTGCAGTCAAGCCCCAGCAGCAGGTGATACATGGCGGTGTTTGCCGCAATGCTCATTTTCCTTACATCAAGCCCCGTGCAGCCGAGGGCTTCTATCCCCGCCGCCAGGTCAGCCTGCATGGCGCTCTTTATCGCCGCCCCCTTGCCCGAGAGTGCTGAGCCTATGCGTGTTATAACATCAGCCCCGTAGGCAGCGGCGCTGTTTGTAAGCGTCACCGTGCGCACAGCCCGTTTGTCTGTTATGTCAACAAGCGACAGTGCGACCGTCGTCGTGCCTATGTCGGCTGCAATGCCGAAAGCGTGAGCTTTGTCAGGCTCGCCCCATTTTCTGTCGGGGGAGTTGTAGCCGCTCTGCGCATCAGGCAGCTCTATTCGCACAGGCGCTTTTGTCAGCGCTTTGCAGGCAAGGCGCATACCCATTTTAAGCTGCGCTTCATCAAGCAGCGCCCTGTCGGCAGACGATATGTCAATGCTGCCTGCAAGCACTCTTATCACGCACTTTCCGCAGACCCCCGCCCCCGAGCAGTGCGCAGGCAGGGAAAGCCCCTTGTTCCGTATATATTCCAGTATATTCACCCCAGCGGGAATGATGAGCTGCATGGTAACACCACCTTTATGTTCAGGTAACAGTTAATGTGTGCGGCGAAGCCGCACGTTGGTATCAACAACGTTGATACCTCCCATATCGGGCAGTAAAACAATCAGTATTGCTTATTTAGGCTATATCATAGGGTTATAAGCCAGAATGGGCATAAATCGTCCGCCCGCAAGGGAAAGTTTTGCGAAGCGAAACTTTCGTATTATCCGCCACAGCGGATAATACAATACCCCTCAATTATGCATTATTATTCTACCACATTCCTCCTCTAAAATCAATACTGTTCACGCTTTTGCTGTTGATTTTTTCTGCCAAATGTGGTATAATAAAATAGATTATTATACCTTCATTGAAACGGAGACATAAAATGAAAAAATGGAGCATTTTAAAGCCCGATGAGGCAAAGGCTGCCGACATCGCATCACGCTGCGATATAGATAAGCTGGCTGTTGATGTCATGGTGGCAAGGGGCTTTGATGATATGGAGTCGTTTGCGGCTTTCTTTACAGGCGACGGGCTGGAAGACCCTTTTGTGATAAAGGATATGCAGGCTGCTGCCGATGCCGTGACGGCGGCGGTAGATGCCTATGAGCTTATATGCGTCTACGGCGACTATGACTGCGACGGCGTTACGAGCACGGCTATTCTCTATGACTACCTGCTGAGTATCGGCGCAAATGTTATGTACTATATCCCCGAGCGTGCCGACGGCTACGGGCTCAATTCAGACGCTATAAAATACCTCCACGGGCAGGGGGTAAAGCTGATAATCACTGTCGATAACGGCATTTCGGCTATCCCCGAGGCGGAGGAGATATATGAGCTTGGTATGAAGCTGGTAGTTACCGACCACCACCAGCCCGGCAGCTCACTGCCCCGTGCAGAGGCAGTGGTTGACCCACATAGAGAAGATTGCCCCTCGGCTTTCAAGCATTTGGCAGGCTGCGGCGTGGCGCTGAAGCTGTGTGCAGCACTTGACGGCGGCGATTACTCGGCGGTGGAGGATCAGTACCTTGACCTGTGCGCTATCGGCACGGTCGCCGATGTGGTGTCGCTCACGGGCGAGAACAGATATATAGTCAGGCAGGGGCTTAAGTGCTTTCAGAATACCGACAACTACGGCTTGCGTGCGCTCAAAAAGGCAGCAGGCTGCAAGGAGAATATGAAAGCCCTTGACATAGCCTTTACCATAGCCCCGAGAATAAACGCAGCAGGGCGCTTCGGCTCGCCGATAACGGCAGTAAAGACGCTTCTGAGCGAGCCCGAGGATGCCGAAGTCTACGCAGGAATGCTCGTCAGCCTTAACGACCAGCGCAAGCAAACAGAATCTGTCATCTCAAAAGAGATTTTTGAATACATAAACGACCACCCCGAGATACTTGACCAGCGTGTGCTCGTGATAGCGGGCAAGGGCTGGGCACACGGCGTTATTGGCATAGTTGCCGCAAGGATAATGGAATACTACGGCAAGCCCGTGGTGCTCATATCAGAGGAAAACGGCGTTGCAAGGGGCTCGGCAAGGAGTATGTGCGGCTTTAACATATTCAAGTGCTTCCAGTCGGCTGAGGACCTGCTTGAAAAGTTCGGCGGGCACGAGTGCGCAGGGGGGCTTACAATTCTCCCCGAGAACATCGAGCGCTTCAAACAGCGTGTGTATGAATTCGCATCTTCCTTTGAGCAGATGCCTGCAATAACCGTGACAGCCGACAAGCTGCTCGCCCCCCGTGACCTTGATATCGACAGGATAAGGGGCTTAAGCAAGCTCGAACCTTTCGGCGAGGGCAATTCGCTGCCGCAGTTTGCCATAATAGGCGCACAGGTGAGGGACATACGCCCCCTCTCAAACGGCAAGCACTCAAAGATAGCCATAAGCTACGGCGGCGTGCAGGCTGAGCCTGTGATATTCGGCACTTCGCCCGATGCGCTGACCGTCAGACCCGGCAGCAGGGCTGACTTTATAGTCACCCTTGACATAAATGAATACAACGGGCGTGAATACCCGAACATCAGGATAGTTGACTACCGCCCGTCGGGCTTTAACCAGAACGCCTATTTCAGCGCCAAGGACTGCTACGAGCGTTACAGGCGGGGGGAGCAGTTAGAGCAGAGCTTTATCAAGAAGATGACCCCCGACAGAAATGAGCTTATAAGCGTATACAAGGCTATACAGGCAGCAGGCAGCATAACTGCCGACAGGCTGTATTACAGCTTTGACCCGAAGGTGATAAACTACGCAAAGCTGCGCATATGCATAGATATATTTGAGGAGCTGGGGCTTGTCAGCTTCAAAGCCGGCAGCGGAACGGTAAGCGCTGTTCCCGTAAAGAGCAAGG
>JAFYET010000038.1 GCA_017544125.1 Ruminococcus sp.
AGGAAGAGGCTAAAGAGACTGCCGAGGAAACAACCGAAGAGACTAAGGAAGACGCTAAGGAAGACAAAGAGGCAGCCTAAAGCCTTATAACACAATCAAAACCACCACTAAAGTGGTGGTTTGCTCTGCCCCTAAAAGGGGCTATTACTGGCTTGACCCCTCAAGGGGTACCGAAAGTTTAGCACCGCATTACATTCACAGGCAGCCGCTAAAGCGGCTGTTCTTTTTTTGCCTACTTGGTCTTACTACCCGTAAACGGGTCCATGAATTCTTTCAAACTCATCTGATCCTGCATATAATCTTCTTCGGTCTGATTCTTTATGTACTCTCGTATGACTTTTTCATTGCGTCCAACAGTGTCAACATAATATCCTCTGCACCAAAAATGTCGGCTTCCATACTTATATTTCAAATTTGCGTGCCTATCAAATATCATCAGTGTACTTTTGCCCTTGATATATCCCATAAACTGTGCTATACTAATATACGGTGGAATACTCACCAACATATGTATATGGTCAGGCATTGCATTTGCCTCCAGTATTTCTACGCCTTTTTGTTCACATAGCTTTCTAAGTATTTGTCCTATATCTGCTTTCAGCTGTCCATATATAACCTTTCTACGGTATTTTGGTGCAAACACTATGTGATACTGACACCTATATGTCGAATGTGATAAATGCTTTATTTCGTTTTTCATTGTTTATAACCTCCGTTTGTTTTAATTTAGTAATGCGGTCGCCAAACCACTACTATTTTATCAAATTCGGAGGTTATTTTAAAGCGCTCGCTGAAGCTTTTTTATGTCCCCCGGTAAAACCGGGGGTTTATTTGTGCTAAAGCGCCCAAACAATAAGAGGCATCACCGGTTCGGTGATACCTCTTTTTAATATGTGCGCTATGTAGATCAAGAAATTGCCTTCCCTGCCAAGTGGAGGTGCCACGAAGTGGCGGAGGGGTTCTGCGCCAACAGGCGATGCGCATCACGGCGTTTGGTGCATACTCTTCCAGTTGACCCTGAAGTATTCCTCCCTGTACTGCTTGGGGGTAAAGCCCGTGTGCTTGCGGAAAGCCGAGATAAAATGGCTGTGGGAGCTGAAATTGAGATAGTTGCCTATGTCAATAGAGGAATAATCGCTGTATTTGAGCATATTCTCCGCCGCCTGTATCCTGCGGGACATGATGAAGTCAGAGATAGTGACCCCCACCTCCTGCCGGAACAGCTTTGAGAGATACTGCGCCGAAAGCCCCAGCTTGTCAGCCAGCTCAGATACCCTTATGCCGCTGTATATGTTGTCGTATATAAGGTCAAGGCACATGAGTATGTGCTTTGAATAAGCCTCGCCCGAAGCGACCGTCTGCATACGCTTTGCGTATTCAAGAAAGACCTCCTGGTGTATCTGCTTAAGCTCATCTTCGGTCTCACTGACATCAAGACGGTTGATGTAAATATCACTTATCGTGTATGAAGTCTCGGTGGGCATACCAGCCTCAATGCAGAAGCGTGCAATGAGCGCAATGGTAATGATAAGGTGGTATTTGATGTTTCTTATCTTGTCTTCACTGAGCTTGCCGTAGCCCTCGACCGCAAGGGGCGTGTACAGGGCTTTAACCCGCTCGATATCACCCGCCGCAACAGCACCGTAGAATTCAAGCTCCTTCTCATACGGCGAATGGAGCTTGCCGTACTCTCTCTGTATAAACTCACGCTGAGCCAGCTCTTTATTGATACTCAAAGCATCTCACCCTTCCCGTCATTATGACTGTTTCTTTATTTTCCATAATTTAGTATGCTTTTATGTAATTATATCACATTTTAAACAATTTGTAAATATCATTTATCATATCATAATAACATTTTTGAAATATCAAACGTTTGATTTAAAAATTTCACTTATATTTTTGATATGAAATGACACATTTTTGATATTAAACAGACTCGAAAAGGGGCTTTGGGGGAGCATCGCTCCCCCAAAAATCTCTTACCTCTTATATCTGATCTCTTCCCACTAAAAGGATACCGCACAGCCTGCCGGAAGGTAGACTGTGCGGTACCATGCTTTTGCCGTGACCGGCTAATTGAAGGAAGCTTTATGAAGTCTCTAAAAGCAAATTTAATAATATAGAATTACTTCTTGATAGATTCCTGCTCCTTGTTGATGTAGTAGTCAAGAGCCTTCTCGTTCTCCTCTACCAGCTCTGTCCATGTGTGGGTAGCTGCGGGGTTCATTGTGCCCTTGATTATGTTGTCTGTCAGGTTGGAGATATCCTGTGAAACGCCCTGAGCGAACTCGAATACGGGAGCCTCAGCTGCCATCTTGTATATCTCGTCTCTCATGTCGAGCATTTCCTGTGTCCAGCCATAGTCCTCAGCGAGCTGATCAAGAGTTATCTGATGAGCTGCCTCGTCGATCTCTGCATATCTTGTGCAGTCGAGCCAAGCTGCAACGCCCTCGGGGTTCGAGCAGCCCTTAGCAAGACAGAATGCGTGTATTCTCGAAGGAATATACTGCTTGTCAGAATCAGCTGCGCAGGGAACGGGAACGAACATGACCTCACCGTCAGCGATGTTGCCGTAAGGCTCAGTTGTGGAAGGTGCATCCTCAATGCCCCAGAAACCGATAGGATAGAAGAGTGTCAGACCAGATGCAAGACCTGTACCGAATACATCGCCTCTTACCTTCCAGTCATGCTGATCCTTCGGGTAAACTACCTCGTTCTTCTGAAGCTCATACATCATGTCCTCAGCCTTTGCAAGCTCGGGAGCCTTGATGTTGTTAACTATCTTACCGTCCTGCATATCGATGAGCGGCATACCTGTTGACTCGAGAAGTGCATTCTCGTAGTACCAGCCGTCGAGTGCATACTTGTCTTCCTCAGCGTTTGTGAAGTCTATGCACATCTCAGACATTGTATCCCAGTTCCACTTGCCCTCTTTCCAGAGCTGTGCGGGATCGTCCATACCGATATCTTCGATTATCTTCTTGTTGTATACCCAGATGTAGCTGGGGTCAACTCTTACAACGCCCACATAGTGCTTGCCGTCGAAGATGAACTTGTCAGAAGCGGTCTTCATATCAGACCAGAGGGGTGTTGAGAAGTCGATGTAATCCTCGATAGGCTCTATCATTTCCTTGATAGCGCACTTGGGGAATACGTTCATGTCATCAGCGCCGATAAAGTCGGGCGATGAGTTTGCCATTACGTTCTTTGCAAGGTCATCAAAGTAGTTTTCCCATGTTGTCTGCATCCACTCGATCTTGCCGTTGTACTTTGTCTGGAAAAGTGCAAGGTCAACACCGATGTCCTTGTCAGCACTTGCTGTGGGGTTGATATCCCAGTGGGAGAACCACTTGATCGTTGTGTTATCGAGCTTTCTGGGCTCAGTTATGCTGTCGGCAAGACGCTGAACTATCTGCTGCTGATCTTCCTTGAGCTCCTTCTCGGGCATTGAGGAAGAATCGCTTGAACCGGAATTGCCGCAGGCTGCTATGCTCAGTGCAGAGCTGAGAGCTACCGCACCGGCAAGAACTCTTTTAAATGCTTTCATCTATGTTCCTCCGAATTACTTTCTCTTCTTGCTTGCGACCACGCCTGCAGCTGCCATAGCCATAGCTGCGAGTATAGCGTTGGAAGCAACACCTGTCTGAGTATTGGTCTGTGCAGCACCTGTTGTAGTTGTTGTGCCCGAGCCAGTACTTGTTGTGTTGGTGTCAGTTGTTGTATCGCCGGCATTCTTAGTATCGTCGTCGGTCTTCTTATCTTCCTTCTTATCTTCCTTCTTGTCTTCCTTCTTGTCATCCTTCTTCTCGTCGTCCTTGCTGTCTTCAGCGGGAGCTTCACCTGCAAGCACGCCGTTGGGGTCAAGGTCGATAGTCATGGAGAGAACGCCGCCGTTGAATGCGCCTTCCTCTTCCCAGCCAGCAACCTCAGGACGAGCTGCTTTCTTAACTTCGCCTGTCTTCTCATCTACCTCGTCCTGGGGACGGATATGGATCCTGAAGCCGCCCTCGGGGTCCTCAGTAGCCTCTGTGATAGCATTAACAGAGTCAAGAACTGTCTCTGTGCCGTCTTCTGCAACAAACTTAGCGTCTGTGATCTTTACGTTGTAGGGATAGCCGTCCTTAGGCATGTTGAGTACCATAACGCCCATATCGCCGAGTGTACCCTTGCCCTCGAGCTTTGTGTCAGCCATAGGTGCGCCGATAGAGAACTCAACGTTGATCTTGCCCTCTTCGTTGATGCCTATCCACTCACTCTGGTTCCACTGCCAGGTCTGGTTCATGAAGAAGGCCATAGCGCCTACGCTGTAGTAGGTCTTGTTCATGGCCTCATCGTTCTCATCAGGGTGTGCGACCGTAGCAAGATCAGTTGCTGCTGCTGCGCTCATGATCATTGTCATTGAGAGAGCTGCTGCTGCCATACCGGCAAAAATTTTCCTCATTTTCATTGTTTTTTCCTCCAATTATCATTTATTCTCCGCCAGCATAAGCGGAGTAGCCGTTGTTAACGATTACATTATACATCAAACCATCACGTTAGTATATAAAAAATATGACAACCGTATCACTAATTTAATCATACAATGATATAAATTTGTATTAAGATTTTAACATACCTAATTATTTGTATACATTTACAGTTTTTGACATCTGCTTTTGTGCATATTTATACCTCGTCAACAATTATCCGTTCTACCGCCTGCGCCCGCTCTTGACTTATGTTCTTTTATATAGTATAATATGGTCAGACAAGCGTTTGCGCACCCTTTGTGATAACATACTTTTATCTTTTGGAATAAGCGTCTCCGAAAGGGGACCTTATTATTGATATGGTGCTGCAAGCCTGTTTTCAGATAGCTTGTCAAAAACGGTACACATAGCGTTTGCTGCACTTTATGACAGCCTCCTTTTAAAACACTTCCTATGTTTTTGTGCAGCCAAGTCCGCTGTCAGTCTGCTTATGTGTATCGGTGAACTTCGACAGGCGTAGCTCTTCTCGGGTTGGGAAAACTGCTAAATCACGGCTTACTTTTATCGCTTTCCGGCAAGCCCCGGCTTGCACCTGATGTAAGGGCTGTATGCCGTAAAATAGTACCTGTCGGCACCCTCGGTAAGCGTTTTAAGTGTATGTATTATCTGCCCCTGATAGGGCGATGACTTACTTTTAAATCACCATGTTATTTATTGCTGCACTTAAAGCCTGTCATCAGATAGCTTATCGAACCTAACTACCCTGCCGCTGCGGTTTCGCAGCGGTTTACTTTTAGATGTAAGATGTAAGAGTTAAGAGATAAGAAGCAAGAAGCCCTCGTCGCAATTGACGGGGGCTATCGTTATTATAGTTTTTCTATCAGCTGTGAGGGTGTCAGCACGCTGACGGTGCTGTTTTCAAAATGGCGTACATTTCTTGTGATCATGTGGTCTGCCCTTATCCTTTTTGCCTGCGATATGTGCAGCGCATCTTCATAATCATCGGAGAATGAATCGGCAGCGTCTTTAAGGTCACTCTCTCTGAGATCAACCACCTTGAAGATCATCGTTATCTGCTCTACCAGCTGCTGTATCCTCTGCGGGTCAAGCTCCTTTCGCATGATGTATACAATGTTCGGGATAGACAAAGCTGAGATATAGCCGTCTGCCTTACCCGTCTGGCAAATATCCCATACAGCCGACGAGTCATCGAAAAAGCCCTCTCTGTCATATAATACATCAAGTATCACATTGGTATCAATCAGGATCTTCATACTTTTTCAGCCTTTCCGCACGCATTTCATCAAGGTCATAATCATTTTTCAGAACACCCCGCAGCTTTTGAGAAAGAAGCTCCACATTCTTTTCTTTCGATATAAGCCTTGCCGCTTCCTTGCCGTTCTTTAATATGATTATCTCCTCGCCCTCCTGCACTGCTTGCAGATAGCGCCCGAAATTGTTCTGAAACTCTGTTGCATTTGCTATCATCATAATAATGCACCTCCTGCTATTTTAGCTAATTTCATTATACCACATTTTAGCTAAAATGTCAAGCCGACTCCAGTATTATTCTTTATTCATTTTTTCTCCTCTCCCCCTTGACATATAGAAAAAAACATGGTATAATTAAATCAAACAAATGAACAACTATTCATATGTTCGTCAGAAAAGGAGAATGTTCAATGAAAAAGACATATGCTATCGAGGTAGACTGCGCAAACTG
The DNA here is from genome assembly GCA_017544125.1 of Ruminococcus sp. Taxonomy (GTDB): domain Bacteria; phylum Bacillota; class Clostridia; order Oscillospirales; family Ruminococcaceae; genus NK3A76. Next base: position 6,196 of record JAFYET010000038.1, read on the forward strand.
TGCAAACAAAATGCAGGAGGCTGCAAAGAAGACCGAAGGCGTAAAAGACGCTGTCGTTAACTTTATGGCGCTCAAAATGAAGGTCGAGTTTGAAGAGGGCGCTGACGAAAAGGCTGTCATGAAAAACGTGCTAAAAGCCTGCCGCAAGGTCGAGCCCGACTGCGAGATAGAATTCTGAACGCAGGCTGTTTAGTCCGCATCGTCTGCTTCGCAGAGGTATCGCCTCGCATCGCTCGGCTCTTGCCGCCTGTCGGCGGCAGCCGCAAAGCGGTCTCAGCGGCTGCGCCGCCTCGACATTTGCGGCGGGGCGGCGAACAATTCGTTCTTTAGAGGGCTGTTGCAATCAAAACATTGGGTTGTTTTTATTACTTGTTCGCCGCCTTGCGCCTACGGCGTTGGAGCTCTGCTCCAAACCTCGCTGGGGCTCTGCCCCCGTCCCCGCAAGCCCTTTTTGAGGAAAAGGGCCCCTCCCAAAACCTTCTTGTGTTTTTATTCCCCCACAAATCCCAATTACCCATTCATCTCAAAGGAAGTACCACCATGACCCGAAAACAGAAAAAAGTCCTTACACGAATAATAATCGCCCTTGTGCTGCTTGTAGCGGTGTCGGTCGTTGACCGTATCGCAGAGCCTGCGTGGTATGTGCAGCTTTGCCTGTATCTGCTGCCATATTTCGTCATAGGGTATGATATACTGCTCAAAGCGCTTAAAGGCATACTCAACGGGCAGGTGCTCGATGAGAATTTCCTTATGGCGGTGGCTACCGTGGGGGCAATGGCTCTCGGTGAATACAGAGAGGGCTCGGCGGTAATGCTCTTTTACCAGATAGGCGAGCTTTTTCAGAGCATAGCCGTGGGCAAGAGCCGCAAAAACATCGCCGCCCTTATGGATATACGCCCCGACTGTGCCTTTGTCGAAACGGAAAACGGCGTTGAAGAAGCCGACCCCGATGATGTGGAGGTCGGCAGTATAATCGTCATAAAGCCCGGCGAGAAGATACCCATCGACGGCGTTATCATCGAGGGCGATACTACACTCAACACCGCAGCCCTTACAGGCGAGAGTATGCCTGCTGATGCAGTGTGCGGCGACAGCGTGCAGAGCGGCAGCATAAACCTTACCGCCCTTATCAGAGTGCGCACGACAAAGCCCTTCGGCGAATCGACCGTGTCAAAGATACTCGAGCTTGTCGAAAACGCAAGCGAGCGCAAGTCACGTTCTGAAAACTTCATAACCAAATTCGCCCGCTACTATACCCCCGCTGTGTGCATATCAGCACTTTTGCTCGGCGTGGGCGTGCCGCTTGTAAGGCTTGCCATGGGCAGCAGTGCAATGTTTTCCGTGTGGGTGTCAAGGGCGCTTACCTTTCTTGTTATCAGCTGCCCCTGTGCGCTGGTGATAAGCATACCCCTCGGGTTCTTTGCAGCTATCGGCGGTGCGGGCAGTCAGGGCATACTCATCAAGGGCTCAAATTATATCGAGACGCTTTCAAAAACAAAATGCGTGGTCTTTGACAAAACAGGCACAATGACAAAGGGCGTGTTCGAGGTTGTCGGTATCCACCACAGCGCTATCGAAGAAGAAAAGCTCTTAGAGCTTGCAGCACTTGCCGAGCAGAGCTCTAACCACCCCATAGCCAAGAGCATAGTCAAGGCGTGCAAGTCACTCCCCGACAGTAAAAGGCTCGGTGCAGTGACGGAGTTTGCGGGCGAGGGTGTCTGCGCCGTTATCGACGGGCGTGAGACGTTCGTGGGCAACGATAAGCTCATGAAGCGTGCGGGCGCTGACTTTACCGAATGCCACAGCGCAGGCACGGTGATACACATAGCCCGTGGCAGCGAATATATGGGGCATATAGTTGTTGCCGATGTGCTAAAGCCCTCATCAAAGCAGGCAATAGAAAAGCTCAAAGCCGCAGGCGTTACCCAGACGGTGATGCTCACAGGCGACGGCGAGCGTGCAGCCGAGGCAGCCGCCAAGGAGCTTGGCATAGATAAGCTCTATTCCCGCCTTATGCCCGCCGACAAGGTAGCAAGGGTAGAGGAGCTGCTGAAAGATAAGCGCAGCGGCACGTCACTTGCCTTTGTGGGCGACGGCATAAACGATGCCCCCGTGCTCACCCGTGCCGATATAGGTATAGCAATGGGCGCTCTCGGCTCAGATGCGGCGATAGAGGCAGCCGATGTTGTGCTCATGGACGATGACCCGCTCAAGATCGCCGGTGCGATATCCCTTTCAAAGCGCTGTATGCGTATTGTCTACGAAAACATCGTCTTCGCCATAGGCGTAAAGCTCATATGCCTGCTGCTCGGCGCTTTGGGTATAGCAAATATGTGGATAGCCATTTTCGCCGATGTCGGCGTTATGGTGATAGCTGTATTAAACGCAATACGGCTGCTCAGGCGTGCTTCGCACGCATAATGCATAATTATGGTGTCTGCTTGCAGCGGACGGATGCCCTTTCGGGCTTATGATCTTACGATTTTAGCTAAAGAAAGCATTTAAGCAAACGCTCCATTTGAAAATGATTGACCCCGAGGGAATTCAGAATTCCCCCGGGGTCAGCTTTTTATGATCCATGCGGCGAAGCCGCATACCTCAATTATGCATTATAGATCATTTCGCCTTCAGGCTCTTCACCGCACTGTATGAGCTGTAATACTTCGTGCCGCCAACTACCTTGTAGCAGCGTATCTTCACATAATAGGTCTTGCCCGATGTCAGCTTTGAAAGTTTCTTGCTGACTGTCGCCGTGCCTGTTACCGTGGCGCTCTTCTTTGTGGCAAAGGTCTTGTCCGTCGAGTAAACGAGCTGGTAGCCCTCAGCCGATGCGCTCTTACCCCACTTGACATTTATGACTTTAGCCTTGGTGCTTGTAAGGCTGCTTATCTTGGTCTTTTTGGGAACTATGCCGAAGGTTATTTTCTTGCTGCCCTTGAAGTTGCCTGTGCCCTTGACGGTAACGGTCGCCTTGCCAACTGCCTTGTTTGATGAGAAGCTGACAGTGTACTCGCTGCCGAGCCCCAGCGTTCTTGAAAGCATCGTTACCTTAACGGCAGGGGTTATGCCCTTGCCTGTGTATTCGTAGCTGCCCTTTACGCCCGAGAGGGTAGCACCGCTCAGGTCGGCAGGGGTTATGGTGAATGCCACCTTAACGCCGCCCGTGTATGCGCCCTTGCCCCTTACTACGGCGTAGGCTGTTCCTGCATTGACGTTGCCCGTGTAGGTAACTGTGTAGTCTGTTCCCTTTGTCAGCACCTTTGTGCCGTCCTTTACCGTGACAGTGGGTGTCTTGCCCTTGCCGTCGTAGACAAAGCTCTTTGTGCCGAGGGTTATCCTCAGCTTTGTTGCGTCTTTGAGCTTTGGTATTTCCTGTATCAGCACCCTGCCGCAGAGGGTGCAGGTGTATGACATACGCCCCTTCTCTTCAAGGGTCGCCGCCTTTATCACCTTGCCGCTGCCGAACTTGTGCACAGCGCTCTTTGGCACTACCGTGTCTACCTCCAGCCCGCAGCCCGAGCAGGTGTAGTGCTTTAGCCCCGCATGGGTGCAGTCAGCTTCCTTTATCACCTCGCCCCTGCCGAAGTAGTGGTTGTCGGTGGCAGGCACTTCCTCTGTCCTTGTGCCTGAGCAGACCTCGCAGGTGTATGTCTTTACACCCACCTTGCCGCAGGTAGGCTGGGTCGTTATCCTGCCCTCGTCCCATACGTGGTCGTTTGTGCGGTCGATCTCTTCCTCCTTGGTGGTGCCGCAGAGGGTGCAGGTGTATGTGGTTATGCCCTTGTCCTTGCAGTCGGGCGCTTTTGTCACCACGCCCTCGCCCCACTCGTGGGCATCGGGGTCTATCGCCTTTTCAACATCAAAGGTCGAGCCGCAGAGGGTGCAGGTATAAGTGGTTATACCCTTGCTCATGCAGGTGGGCTCAAGTGTCACTACCCCCTCATCGAGCTGGTGTGAAAGCGCAGGTATCGTCTCGGAATATGAGCGCCCGCATATCTTGCAGGTATATACCACCTTGCCCTCAACGCCGCAGGCAGCCTGCGTCACAACCTCGCCCACACCGTATTTGTGCGATGTGGTCATGGGTATCGTTTCGGTGTAGCTTACACCGCACTCGCAGGTGTATGTACGCACGCCCGTCTCTGAGCAGTTGGCTTCCTTTGTCACAACGCCTATGAACGAGTGGTAATGCTCCTGCTCTGAATCGCCGCCCTCGCCAACGGGCAGTGAGTCATCATCAAGCGCAGCCGCACCCATCACCTGTGTAAGCGCAAGCGCCAAAGCGCAGGCAAGCGCCGGTATTTTCCTTTTCAGTTTCAATTTATATCACCTTCCAAACTATTACACGTTTATTCGGGGCTTTCGCCCTCGCTGCTTTTCTTCTTTTGTGTGTAAGCCGCCTCGATGCCCTTTACCACCGCTATTACCATCAGTTCGATGAAGCAGTAGCCCGCCGTAACGACAATGACCGCCACTTCCCCAAGACCGCCATGCATATCGGTATTGTAATGCCACACAGCACAAAGAGCAATAAGCCCCCAGGCTATGAGCCAGAACATCTCATCACGCTTTATCAAAAGCGCCGCTATCGCAAATATCATAATACTCGCCGCTGCGTGAGCAATGCTGCCGATGGGCATAGCGCTTTGCTGCGTCGAGGGCGAATATATCAGCACATACCAAAAGAAAACTATTGCGGTATGCACTGCCTTTCGCAGAATATCCATAAGGTAATCTCCCTATATAAGCTGTAACTTATATTATACCCCTTTTCACGCCCCCTGTCAATCGGCACTTTAGCCATAAATCGCCCTGCCCGTTTGACATCGCACGCCCTCATATGCTATACTGATACTATCACCAAACCAAGGAGATAGCTATGGATATAACAAAGATAAAAGCCGCCATTTTCGACCTTGACGGCACGCTGCTCGACTCGGCTTATGTGTGGGCGGAGGTTGACAGGCAGTTCCTCGGCAGGCGGGGGCTTGATATACCCGATGATTACTGCAAGAGCATCTGCACTATGAACTTAGAGCAGGCAGCAGTCTACACCAAAAAGCGCTTCTCGCTGCCTGACAGCACAGATGAGATAATCGAGGAATGGAAGTCGGGC
>JAFYET010000039.1 GCA_017544125.1 Ruminococcus sp.
AGGGGTTCTGCAAGGCGAACGCTGTCAGTTAAGGGAAAAACCTCGCTTGCCCGGCGTTACGCTCGGGGGCTTTCCGCTCGCCCCCGAACCCCTTCGGAAATGCCCCCTGACTGCACATTGAATAATCAATACGCCCGACACCGCCGTTTAAAACCCTGCCTTAATCAAAGTGCTTTATCGGCGGTACTTGCCCCGTGCGGCCGAGCACCAAATCTCAATTTATCTTATCATCTCTGCAATCATTTCCAGATCGTGATATGTAAACAGCTTATCCGTATTACCTCTTATCTTTGCGCTGTTGGGAAGACCCTTGACATACCACGCAACGTTCTTGCGCATCTCTTTGATGCCCTGCTCTTCGCCTTTTAGCTCGCACAGCAAGCGCCCGTGCTCGAGCATTATGCGGGCTTTTTCTTCGGTGTCGGGCTCTTCCATTAGTTCGCCTGTCTCGAAATAACGCCTTACCTGTTCAAACACCCAGGGTCGCCCGTATGAACCCCTGCCTATCATAACAAGGTCGCAGCCTGTGCGCTCGTACATTACTCTGCACTCCTGCGCTGTCTTGATATCGCCGTTGCCGATGACGGGTATGCTCACGGCTTCTTTTACCTGCCTGATGATATCCCAGTCGGCACGCCCTGTGTACATCTGCGTTTTTGTTCTCGGGTGGACGGTTATGGCAGCAGCGCCTGCCTGCTCGAGCATTTTTGCAAGCTCCACGGCGTTGATATTATCCTTATCCCACCCCGAGCGTATCTTCACCGTCACGGGGCATTTAGCGTTCTCGACCACGGCTGCGGTTATGGCTGCTGCACGGTCGGGGTCTTTCATAAGCGCCGAGCCGCTGCCGTTGCCGACTATCTTCGGCACGGGGCAGCCCATATTTATATCGATTATATCGGGGTGAAAGTCACCTAGTATAGCCGCAGCTTTGCCCATAAACTCAGCCTCTTCGCCGAATATCTGCAAAGCGCAGGGGCGCTCTTCATCATGGATAGTACAGAGCTTACCTGTATTCTTATCACCGTAGACAAGCCCCTTTGAGGATATCATCTCGCTTATCAGATACGACGCACCGAAGCGCTTGCACATAAGCCTGTATGCCGCATCGGCAACAGATGCCATGGGGGCTAAGCAGGCGGTCTTTTCGATTTTTACATTGCCGATAGTTACATACTCCATAATACGACCTCGTTTTTATATATACTAATCTATTATAACACATTTTGCGAAAAAGTACAATGCTTTTTTCACGGCATTGGGGGTGGGCGCATACAATACTTCGGGAGGTAATGCTATGAAACGTGGAATAGACATAAGCTACGCTCAGGGGAGCGTTGATTTTAAGAAGCTAAGAGGGCACGCTGACTTTATCATAATACGTGCAGGGTACGGCAGCAGTGAGACGCAGAAGGACGAATACTTTGAGCAGAATTACAATGAGTGCAAGCGGCTCAAAATACCCTGCGGGGCATACTGGTTCTCATATGCCCGCAATGCGCAGGAGGCTTTACAGGAAGCGCAAGCCTGCATAAGCGTTATAAAGGGCAAAAGGTTTGAATACCCCATATACTACGACGTTGAGGGGGGCGCTTTATCGGGTGGGCGTGACACGGTAAGCGAGATGTGCCGCACATTCTGTGACGAGCTTGAAAAGGCGGGGTATTTTGCCGGGATATATATGTCACAAAGCCCCCTTGAAACGCTGCTTGACCCGGAGGTGCGAAAGCGCTATGCTTTATGGGTGGCACGCTACGGCGGGCGTCTTGATTATCAGGGGTATGTGGGAATGTGGCAATACAGCAGCGGCGGCCGCCTGCCCGGCATAACCGGCAGCGTTGACACCGACATCTGCTATGAAGACTACCCGTCGGTGATCAGAAAGGCTCATCTCAATGGGTACAAAAAGCGCAGAAAGGCTAAAAAGAAAGCCCCCTGACACCAAAAAACAAGCAGCAGGAAAGCTCTCCTGCTGCTTTGCTGTTTGTCAGCTTGCTATTTTTCTATCAGCTGCTTTTCATTATCTCGTTGAATGAAACGCCCAGTGCCATAATTGCTACTATGTAGAATGCAAATATGATAAGCACCCAGATAAGGGAAGCCCTTGCGTAGTTGGTAAGGCTCTTCTTAGTGTTGGGACCGCCGATAGCAAGAATGATAAAGTAGATGATGCCTACTAACGGTATGCACAGAAGCAGTGTTGTCAGCATCCACTGACCTACGGAAACGGGTGACTCCTTCTGGTCATAGGGTGAGAAGGTGGTCTCATTGAGCCCCATGAACTGGCTCTGATTGTAGACATTTGCGCTCTGCGAATAGGCGTTCATGTTCTGATAGGGCTGCTGGTACTGAGGACCGCCGTAGGGGGCCTGCTGATACTGGGGCTGACCGCCGTAGGGCTGCTGACCGTAGCCGCCCTGCTGGGGCTGCTGAGGCTGTGCGCCGAAGTTCTCGGCAGCGGGCATATCGCCGCTGGTGGTCATTGTTTCCTCGGGGGTGGGGGTGAAGAGCGAAACAGGCTTTCCGCACTTTCCGCAGAATGTAGCTGCATCTTCAAGCTCTGCACCGCATGATGAACAGATCTTTGACATAGATTTTTCCTCCTTATAATTCTTTCTTTATGTTATTTACAATAAAGGCTGTTAATTCCTCGGACATTTCATACTGCTCGTATATCCTCGGGTGACCGGGGGTGGCTTTGCCTGTGCGGGTGAATTCAAAGTAATGCACACGCTCACTTGCAAGCTCCTGTGCGGTCTCTCTTACTGCTTCGTCCCAGTCGGGGTAGTGCATAAGCACTGTCAGCAGGAAGATAAAATGCGCTTTCGGGTATTTTGCCATAAGTGACGAGGTTATCTCTTTATACTTATCCTTCCACTTTCTGCGGTAGGCGGGGTCTTTAATATCCCTGTCCTCATGACCCTCGCAGTGGGGGTCGTTCTGACCTACTGCCATTATCACCACATCGGGGGTGAAGCGTGAGAAATCCCAGCTGCTGAAAGGACCCTCGGGGTAGTAGGAGAGCTTATCCCAGGTAGTCTCAACGCCGATAGCCTCGGGCTGCATATGGAAATACCCCGTGCCGTCAAATATAGCTATACCGCCCTGGGCGTTATTGTGTATCTCGGCATTCAGGTTTCTTGCGGTTATCATTGGGTATGCGTAGTAGGCGTTATCATATTTGCCGTTATGGTTCTCGGGGTCACAGCCGCCTGTATTCTCCACAGCCTCGACCACCTCGCCTGCCGAGACGCTGTCGCCGAAGACCTCTATCTTCATATCATAGTGCTTTTTATATTCAAGCACCTCTGCGCCCTCGTTCAGCTCAAAGCCGAAAAACTCAAAGTAATGGTAAGCCGCCTGGCGCTTGAACATAGTCACGGTATGCTCCTTATCATCAAGCCCCTCAGCAAGAACGACCGTCTGCTTATCATGGTTATCCCAGCCGTTATCGAAAACGCACTTAACGAGCCTGCCGTCTATCACAGCGCCGAGGCTCATTTCATTTGAGCTCATCATTACGTTTTCGATAACTGCGGCTATATATGTGCCCTTAAAGCGCACAGTCACCGACGAGCCTGCGTAGATAAAGCGCACGCTCTCCTGTTTTGAATCATCAAGCCTGCCCATATAGCAAAGGCGGGGGTCATTGCAGGGAATAAATGCAGTATTCATATTCCTATTCCTTTCATGCCGGGGCTGCCCCGGGCTTTTTTGTGAGCTTGTTTATCAGAGCGGTGCTTGATATATGCAAAACTATCGCAGCTGACACTGATATCACCATTGAGAGAAGATACACCTCCGGCTCGCAGATATCGAGCGAGCCTTCGCTTGAGATGATGCCGTTTACAGTGACGTGCGCCATATAAAGCTCAAGTGACACGCTGCCTGTGAGCTTTAAAAAGCTATGCAGCGGCTGCCATTTTATAAGTGCTAAAACCGCTATGCAAACAGCCATAAAACCGATGCTGAAAACCGAGCTTTCAAGCCTTTTGCCGACAGCAGAGGTGGCAAGGCGGTTAAAGATTTTCAGCATATCATTATCAAGACCGCCGAATTTATTTTTAACGCCCACGATAAACACGCACACACGCATTATCACTGTAGCTGCGGCTATGGCTATATGCCATTTTTTAAGGGGGGCTTTTTCAAAGACCATTCTGCCTATGAGTATACCGAAGATGAATATGGGAAGCCTTGTGGTGGCTATCTCGGTAAGGGCGAAGTATTTGGGCTTCTCTGTCTGCGAGACATACAAAGCGCCTATGAGAAGGGTTATGAGAAGTGCTGTGTTCAGCTTATAGTGCTTTGATGTGACTATCTCATAGAAAAGGGGGAAGAACACATAAAAGACGATTATTGCGCTTATGAACCAGAGGCGCTTTTCGCCGCTTATCCAGAAGCTGAAAAGCGACAGGTCGTAGAAATACCTTGTGAGCTCACGCTCTTTTACAATGATATCGGTAATGAACCATATCACCGTGCCGTACATAGCGTAGGGGATAAGTATACGCACAAAGCGCTTACGGAAGAACACGCCGATATCCTTTCGCTTGGTGTAGGAGAAGTAAAGCCCCATTCCCGAGAGGAACAAAAATACCTCGACCCCCACGCTGCCTATACCCTTACAGAAAAGGTAAGAGCTGTAATAGTGATCCTGCGTGCGTGTTCTGACACTGAGCACCGTATGGAAGTAGTGGAACGCCATAATGAACAGTATTGATATACCGAAAAGCTCGCCCCGGTATTTACTGAAAACAAAGAAGGTGAGCCCCTCTTTTTCCTTTACGGCTGCGGTGTCTTTATTCTCTGTGTTATTATTATCATTTTGTGTGAGCGCCTGCTCTTTATTCGGCAAGGTCATTTACCCCTTTCCTTTTTCCAGATAACTTCTGCTATCACGGTATTTACGCCCGCTGCATTTATAACGGGTATAGTATCGCCGATCTTTACGACCAGCTTTGAGTCTTTGAACTCTTTATCGGCAAGCATCTTTCTGAGCTTGGTGGTGGGCTTTCTGCCGGTTCTGGCATCGTTTACCGCAACGCTTCCGTCGCTCATGACCCACGCCCAGTCACCGAACACACGCACACGCAGCTTATAGCCCACGGGGGTGTAGCCCTCGGCTTTAAAGGCGGGTATATCCGTTACGCAGCTGCCGTCGTTTTTATGGCTGTTGCCACGCAGGGTATACTCTATCTTGCCGTTTTCAAAGGCATCGACCTTATACTTCTCTTCATCGAGCCCCTCTGTGTGAACATCATCGGTTATCTTATTTGTAAAGTACCTAAGCTCGTAGTAGTTGCCCCACGGGTCGGGGGTATACTTCTCGCTTGTGAGCATTATATGCCCCAGGTCGTTTGAGTTCTTTATAGTTTCTATGCTGTTTATCCACTGAGTATTCTCAGCTGTCATATCAATAACATCTGTAAGCCTTGATGATATATCCTTGTTATAAGCAAACACCTGCCCGAAGTAATCAGCGGCGATGCTTAGAGCATCAAGGGTCTTTTTATCGTTTTGGAGCAGCTTTTCGATAAGGGCGTTATTTATGTAGAGGTATTTTCTCTCAGCCTTCATCATAGCGTAGGTGAGGATAAGCTGCGGGTCTCTGACATCATAGACGAATATACAGTCAAACTCGCTCTCGCCGTAGATGGCTTTGGAGTTTAAGTAGTAGTCGTATTTAAGCACCTCAAAGGCTTCATTGAAGGTGATGCGCCCCTGCTCGTAGAGCTCATATATCTCCCTGCCCTCGTAAGAGAGCTTAACCTCGCCACGGTAGCCGAAAGCGGGGGTGTTGAAAAGCAGCGGGTATGCGGGGGCAGAGGTGCCTGTCTTCTCCACATCTGATGAGAGGAAGAGGTCTACCTTATCCCTGTCAAAGCCACGAACAGCGCCTAAGAAGCGCAGGCTCTCGGGGGTGTTTGCGCAGCACTCTGACACGGCAAGGATCTTCTGCTTGCCCTTTTTAGGTATCTCACGTATATCAAGCCCCTCGGTGCTGCCCTTGAATATACGGCAGAGCTTTTCGGCGCTGTCAGGGCAGTCATAGCCGCAGAACTCGGCTCTTGCGGCGGTATCGTCATAGGTCTTGCCGCCCTTGTTAAGGTGGGTGATTATCTCTTCCTTAGTGTGCGCCATATCAAAGGGCAGGGTGAGCATATCCATATAGGTGCCCCTTGCCCTGACATAGTGCTCGATATCCTCAACGTGGAGTATCAGCTGCTTGCCCAGCGTCAGGTAGTCAAAGAAGACGCTTGAATAGTCGGTGATAAGCGCATCTGAAACCGCCATAAGGGCATAGCTGTCGATAAGCGGCGGGAATTTCTTTATATGGGTAAACTTTTCATAGTCAATAACATCTGAGAGCCTGTGGTGCAGGTTCACAAAGAGTATCTGATCGTCCTTTAAGTTCGCATCAAGGTAATCAAGCAGCTCTGCTGTTTCCTGCACGAGCACTTCGTTATCAACATAATCCTTGAATGTTGGCATATAGACAAATATCTTCTCGCCGTTGGGCGCAAGCTCTTTTATAAGGGCTGAGTTATCCCCCGCCGCCGTCTGCAAAAGCCCGCCGCAGCGTGGATAGCCCAGCATAAGTGCCTTGCCCGTGAGCAGCTCTCTCACCTTATAGCTCTCGGTCATATTCTTGAAGGTATATTCGTTGGGGTAGAGCAGGTAGTCGGCGTTTATGAAGTTCTTCTGCGTTTTGCCGTTGCCGGGTATATTGCGGGTATTCTTTGCAAGCCCCAGCTTTTTAAGCGGCGTGCCGTGCCATATGTTGATATACACC
>JAFYET010000040.1 GCA_017544125.1 Ruminococcus sp.
CGTGCAGTGTGGGGGCTTTCTGGGTATCAACGCAGTTGATACCAGCGCCACCCACGCCCCTTCGGACGCACGCACTCGCAAACACAACACCTCGATAAATCCCAATTTATCCTTCATTGCCCCTTATGCAATAACCCCAAACCATTGGTTTGCCCCCAATAAAAAAAGCCCCCTCCCCGGGGGCTTTCTTCATTATCAATAATTATTCCTCAGCGCTCTCCGCTGCTTCTGTAGCCTTGGTATCATCCGCCTTGGCAGCAGCAGCCTGCTGCTCGTTGCGCCTCTTGATGAGTACCTTCTTTATGCCGTCAAGCATCTCCCTTGTGAAGGGCAGGTTGTGCGACATAGGGTTGATGACAAAGCCCTTGATAGCGGGAACCTGCTCAACTAACATAGCCAGGTCGCCGAACTTCATCTTAACTCTCTGATAGGGCTCGTCAGACTTGAACTTTGCAAGCTCCTCAGCATCGGTGAAAGCGGGGAAGTATGTATCGTCCTTGTCGCCGTCCTTCTTTCTTATGAGCAGGAAGCGTGCCTTGGGCTTCTCCTCAAACTTTACCTCGTTGTTTGCGTTGGCAACTATCTCCTTCTTCTTCTCGATGATAGCAGGAACGTAGAATGTTCCTCTCAGTGCCTTGTTGATCACGATGTTCTGTGTGTCGGGGTTGAAATCTGCTCTCATAGCTGCAATGGCTTCAATGAGCTCGGGGTTTGTTATCTGCTGGTCTGCCATGGTTATTATCTCCTTTGTAAATTATTATTGCTTTCAAGGTCCCGCTCGATTATGTAGCGGGGTCGCTGCTTTGCTTCTAAGTATATCTTGCCGATATACTCCCCTATTATGCCTATGGCTAACAGCTGCAGCCCGCCTATCGCCCATATCGAAATGACAATGGTCGACCAGCCTGCTACTGCCTTGCCCATGCACCAAATTATAAAAAATCTTATCAGCAGTATTATGCTGACTAAAAAGACGAATATCCCGAGAAAGGTTATGAACCGTATCGGCTTTACCGAAAGCGACGTTATCCCCTCTATCGCAAATGATATCATCTTTTTCAGCGGGTATTTCGATTCTCCCTTTTCCCGCTCGTGCCTTTCGTATTTCACGGTGGCTGTTTTGAACCCTACCATGGGTACGAGCCCCCGTAAAAACAGGTTTACTTCCTTAAACTGCGCAAGCCCCTCTAATGCCTCCCTGCTCATCAGGCGGTAGTCTGCATGGTCGTAGGTTATCTCTACCCCCATGTGCTCAAGGGTGCGGTAATATGCCCTTGCGGTGCCTCGCTTGAATGCCGTGTCCGTCTCCCTCGATGAGCGAACGCCGTATACTATCTCTGCGCCCTTTTCGTATTCATCAAGAAAGCGGTCTATCGCATCAACATCGTCCTGTAGGTCTGCGTCCATCGAAATGGTGATGTCGCACCTGTCCTTTGCGGTTATCAGCCCCGCAAGTAAGGCGTTCTGATGCCCCCTGTTGCGTGTCAGCTTTATTCCCACAAATGCAGGTGCCGCAGCCCCCAGCTTTTCAATAAGCTCCCAGGTCTTGTCCTTTGAGCCGTCGTCTATAAACATTATCCGGCTGTCACGGCTTATCCTCCCCTGCCCTATCAGCGAATCGAGCTTTCGTAACAGAGCCTGCGCCGTTATCGGCAGCATCTCCTCCTCGTTGTAGCAGGGTACTACTATATATAAAGTACTTGCCAACGCTTCTATCCTCCAATTCCGAAGAGAATGCGTGCGTTCTCGTTGGTTTTTTCTATCACTGCCTGTGTGTCGGTGCCGAATATCTCAGCCGCCGCCTTTGCAGTTTCTCTGCACATCAGGCTGTCTGATCTCTGCCCCCTGTATGGCTCGGGTGCCATGTATGGGCAGTCAGTCTCTATCAGTATCCTATCAAGCCCCGCCGCAGCGCAGGCCTTTTTGGCTTTCTTTGAGTTTTTGAAGGTCAGCACCCCCGTAAAGCCTACGTACATTCCGAGTTTGACTACCTCCGCCGCCGTCTCCGCCGACCCCGAAAAGCAGTGCATTACTCCCTTGGGTCTTAGCCGTGTGAGTATCTCCATCGTGTCCTCAGTGGCGTTTCGGCTGTGTACTATCACGGGAAGCTCATGCTCGTTTGCAAACCTTACCTGCTGCTCAAAGATGTATAGCTGCCTGTCTCTGTCATACCCCTCGTAGTGGTAATCAAGCCCTATCTCCCCTACCGCCTTTATCTTGCTGCTCATTGGCAGAAGCCTCTCTAAAACGGCTATGAAGTCATCAGGCGTGTCATCGCAGTTTTCCGGGTGAAAGCCTACCGATGTGTAGTAGTTTTTGTATTTTTCCGCCGCCGCAATGCCGTAAAGGGCAGATGCCTCGTCGGTGGCTGCGTGCATAAGGTATTCCACCCCGCCCGCAAATAAGCTCTCGATCACTGCCTCCCTGTCGCCGTCAAAGGCATGGTCGTCATAATGGCAGTGCGAATCAAAGATCCCGTCAAACACTTTTGCTTTTTTCTCCTTAGATATAGCTATACAAATATATTATATCACACCCCGCTCGAATTGTCAAGATTTTTTAACAATTAGAAGTAAGATGTGAGAGGTAAGAGGTAAGATTTCTTGCAAAGCGGTATTTCTTGCCTTAATTATGCATTATGCATTATGAATTATGCATTTTTTTATCAAAAACCCCTTTTCAAATGACAAAAATTGTAGTATAATAGATAATGTATAGGTATGCGCCGAAAAAGTGTGCCTTGATATTTGATTTATATATTTAACATAAAGGAGATACTAAATGGGAAAAGTCATAGCCGTTTCAAACCAGAAAGGCGGCGTAGGTAAGTCCACAACGGTGGTGAACCTTGCGGCTGTGCTGGGTAAAATGGGCAAAAAGGTGCTGATAGTCGATTTTGACCCCCAGGGCAATACGACCACCAGCTTTGCAATAAAGAAAAGCCGTATACGAAATACTATCTATGAGGTGATAACCGATGAGTGCGACCTGCTCGAATCGGTGACAGCCACCGAGTTCACAGGCGTTTCGGTGGTGCCGACAACGCAGGATCTTTCGGGCGCTGCGGTCAAGCTCATCACACAGCAAAACCGTGCAGTGCGCCTGCGCTCAAAGCTCGATAAGGCGAGGGAGTTTTATGATTATGTGTTCATCGACTGCCCGCCCACACTTGATATGCTCACCATAAACGCCCTTGCTGCGGCAGATTCGGTGTTGATACCGCTCCAGTGTGAGTTCCTCTCACTTGAGGGTCTGGTGGAGCTTTCCGATACCATAAAGAGGGTGCGACAGGCGTATAACCCGGGGCTCGAGGTCGAGGGCATACTCTTTACTATGTATGTCGAGAGGTATAAGCTGACGGGTCAGGTGACAGGGCAGGTGAGGAAGAAGTTCGGTAAGTTGGTGTTTGATACAGTGATACCGAGAAACGTTGCCATTTCCGAAGCCCCCAGCTATGGTGAGCCGGTGATATACTACGATAAGAAATCCAAGGGCGCTAAGGCGTATGAAGAGCTTGCAAAAGAAATGCTAAAAAGGGAAAGAAAAAAGAAAGAAAAGAAGAAAGAGTAAAAAAAGCAATCAGTAAGAAGAACAAAAACACAAGCAGGTTTTGGGGTCAAGCCCTTATCCTCAAAAAGGGCTTGCGAGGCTGGTATCAAATGAGAAATCTCATTTGATACCGGGCAGAGCCCCAGCAGGGGCAAGGGACAGAGTCCCTACGCCGATAGGCGTTCGCCGC
>JAFYET010000041.1 GCA_017544125.1 Ruminococcus sp.
ACTATCTCATATACCATATCGCCGTTTTGCGGCACGGAATTCATATTAGGCACTGTGCGCCTTTCTAAGAACGCCGTATCGTAGTTATCTATCATAAACGGCAGCAGCGCACGCCCGAACGAATCCCTCACCATATAAAGGCTGCCCGAGCCTGCGGGCTTTAGCTTCTGGGTGCGTATTCGCATATCGCCCTGCTCTTTATCGGACATAAAGAGCGCTAAGCTCTCTGCCGTGTCCTTAGCAGTTGGCGGCATTGTAAAGCGGAACTCGTCATACTCTATATCAAAGTGATACTGCTCATCATACCCCGGGTCGTTGGGGTAGAGGAGCTTTTCAAGGTCGCCCTGCCAATCGTTTTTGACCTCATACTGTATGCTGTCATAAGTCTTATGCTCGTGGGAGAGCCCGTCCATAATGGCGTTATAGCCTATGAGCGCACCGAGGTAATTCCAGTGGGTATCACGCTTATGGTAGATGCCTGCGTTTTTATTATCACGCATTATCTGCTTCATATCAAGCACGCTGACACCATGGGCTTTAAGCCGCTCAAGCAGCCTTGAATAGTTATTGCTGTCAGCCTTTACATAGTTTGCAGGCATATACTCATCATACACCTCTGCCTTATTGGGCATAGGCACAAAGAGGAAGCTGCCGCCCTTGCTCTTTACATTCTCTTCGATAAGCGAAAGGGTAACTGCCGTGGCTTCGAGCTGATAGCTGCTCATAGCGTTGCTGTCAATATAATCAGCTGCCGAGCCCTCAAAGAAGAGCCAGCCGTCCTTGCCTGTTATTACGTTTGCCACAGGTGCGCCGAAGACCTCGCTCTTTATCATACCTGCTGCCTCGAGCACACGGGCACGGAAAGGAAGCCTGTCGTTATACCACGCCTCTGCCTGGGTGGAGAAATCGGTATTGAGCGAGCCTTGCTCTATCAGCTTTGGTGCGGGGCTGAGCTCACGCTTTTCAAGCTGCTCATTGCTTGCGGCAAAGGGCATTGCTATGAGCGGGGCTGCGCAGACACCGAAGAAGAGGGCTGCGTATATTATCTTAAATGCTTTATTCACACGCCCACCCCCTTAAAACCTGAAATAGATAAACGGGTTATATGTGCTCGAAACAAGCGAGAGCACACACAGAGCGAATATCACAAGCGTCCCCGAATATGCTGCATACTGAGCAGCGTGGAAAGCCTTTGTTTTTGCGAGCTTGTCTCTCACAAAAGGAACTGTGGGGATACTGAGAAGCACTGCGAACACGAATGATGTTAGCACAAGACCGTTTAGCAGCGCAAATACAGTTGCATCAGTGCCTGCATCGCCCGATGAGAACTTAAACATATCGCCTATTATCTTAACGCCCTGGGTCATATTATCAGCCCTGAATATAACAAAGGTAATAATGACAACGAGCAGCGTATAAACATGGAGCAGCGGTCTTAGCTTCTTGCTCTTTGAGGGAATGAGCCCGTGGTTTTCAAGCAGCAGGAAGAAGCCGTGGGCAAGACCCCACACGATGAATGTGAAGTTTGCGCCGTGCCAGAAGCCTGTCAGGAAGAAAACGGTTATCTTGTTGACATCTGTTCTGACCTTGCCCTTGCGGTTGCCGCCGAGGGGTATATACACATACTCCTTGAACCAGGTCGAGAGGGATATATGCCACCTTCTCCAGAAATCCTGCATACTGCCGGCGGAGAATGGGTAGTTGAAATTCTCCTTGAAGTCAAAGCCGAACATACAGCCAAGACCTATAGCCATATCGGAATAGCCCGAGAAGTCAAAGAATATCTGGAGCGAATAGCACACAGCACCTATCCAGGCTGCACCTGTGCCCAGCTTATCGGGGTCAAGCCCGAAGACGGTATCTGCCACAAGACCCATCTGATTGGCAATAAGAACCTTTTTGCCGAGACCCGTTATAAAGCGGTTGACACCCCTTGCCACCCTGTCGGCAGAAAGCTCACGCTTATGCAGCTGCGACTCGATATCGTGGTACTTGACGATAGGGCCTGCGATAAGCTGCGGGAAGAAAGAAATGTACAATAAAACGGACATGAGCTTTTTCTGCACCGACTTTTTATCCCTGTAAACGTCGATAACATAGCTGAGCCCCTGGAATGTAAAGAATGATATACCGATAGGCAGCCGTATCTTAGGCACGGGTATGCCGATGCCTGTCACATCGTTTATCAGCTGTGCAAAGAAGCCTGTATACTTGAATGCTATCAGCAGCCCGATATTTAGCAGCACCGCACAGAACACCGCCGCCTTATCGTGCTTATCCTTAGAGGCGGCAAGACCGAGGAAATAGTTTATAATGACGGATATTATCATTATAAACACTGCCACAGGCTCGCCGAAGGCATAGAACACAAGGCTTGCCAGCATGAGCAGGACGTTCCTGATGCTATCCTTAGCGCACACAAGGTACAGACCAAAGGTCACAGGCAGGAACACAAAAAGAAATATGACCGAGCTGAAGGTCATAGGGTTAACCCTTCTTTCAATAAAAAATGAGGTCATCTCTTTATCGTACTGTTTTTGGAGGGGAAATCAATGCATAATTCATAATGCATAATTGAGGAATCGCCCTGCGGGCGATGGATCTCATAAAAGCTGAGGGGAGGAACGTGGGGGCTTTCTGGGTATCAACGCAGTTGATACCTGCGCCACCCACGCCCCTTCGGTAATGCGCTGCCCCTACATTGTACATTGCCCTACAAATCCCATTTTATCTTACATTACAAAAAGAGAACACCATATAAGAATCATCATTATCAAGCTATATTATATCATATCTGCGCTTTCAAAGTCAATAATTTGTGTCAAGCTGTAAACAATTTGTATAAAAATATACATAATCATTGTTTTTTGACAAGAATTGTGGTAGAATATTATGGTATTAAATTCTTTAGGAGATAAAGGCTATGAAGAAAAAACGCATTATTCCGCTTTTATGTGCGGCGGCGGTGGGGCTTTCGCTGGTGGCGGGGGCATTCACCTCATGCTCTGAGAAAAATGAAAGCGAGCGCACAAAGCTAATCGTGGGCTTTGATGCAGAGTTCCCGCCATACGGGTACAAGGACGAATCGGGAGAGTATGTGGGCTTTGACCTTTCGCTTGCCGAGGAGGTATGCAAGCGCAACGGCTGGGAGCTTGTAAAACAGCCCATTGACTGGGATTCAAAGGACATGGAGCTCAAAACTGGCGCTATCGACTGCATATGGAACGGCTTTACCGTGACGGGCAGAGAAAAGCTCTACACCTGGACAACGCCTTATGTTGATAACTCACAGGTGACGGTAGTTCTTGCCGACTCGGGGATAACCCAGATGAGCGACTTAGCGGGCAAGGTGGTGGCAGTTCAGGCAGACTCGGCAGCACTTGCGGCATTTGACAGCGAGGACGCAACCGATGAGAACAAAGCCCTGGCGCAAAGCTTCAAGGAGCTTCAGCAGGTACCAAACTACAACATAGCGTTCTTAAACTTGGAGAGCGGTGCTGTGAGTGCTATATGCATGGACATAGGCGTTGCAAAGTATGAGATAGAGGCAAGAGGCAGCAAGTTCATGATGCTTGACGAGCCTGTATCGACAGAGCAGTATGCCGTAGGCTTCTTAAAGGGCAACTACGAGCTTAGAGACAAGGTGCAGGAGACGCTCATCGAAATGCTCGACGACGGCACATTTGCTAATATTGCAAAGGACTGGGAGCTTTCTGACAGCGTATGCTTAAACAAAGACGACCGGCTGCTTGACGGCGGCACTGAAAAGAAAGAGAGCTTTGCCGACAAGCTCGGGCGAATATGCAAGCAGCTTGCTAAGGGCGTTGGCGCATCGCTTCTTATATTTGTACTCACACTTATATTCTCGCTGCCTTTGGGTCTGCTCATAGCCTTTGGCAGAATGAGCCGCTTCAAGCCGTTAAGCTGGCTTATGAAGCTATACATATCAATTGTACGAGGCACGCCGCTTATGCTACAGCTTTTAGTGGTGTTCTTCGGACCTCACTTTATATTCGGCATATCCACAAGCTCTGAATACCGCTTCTACGCAGTGGTGATAGGCTTTACGCTAAACTATGCGGCTTACTTTGCCGAGATATACCGCTCGGGCATACAGGCAGTGCCCCAGGGGCAGCACGAAGCGGCAGAGATACTCGGCTACACAAGGCAGCAGAAGTTTATAAGGATAGTCTTCCCGCAGATGATAAAGAACATCATACCCTCTATCACCAACGAGGTAATAACCCTTGTAAAGGACACATCTTTAGCATTTGCCATATCCTACACCGAGATGTTCACCCTTGCAAAGCAGGTGGCTGCGGCAGAGGCGACGATAATACCGCTGTTCGTGGCAGGCGTATTCTACTATGTATTCAACTTCATAGTAGCTGCTGTGATGTCTGCGATAGAGAAAAAGCTCGAATACTTCAAATGATAACTGCATATGATATGAGAGGTAAGCTATATGGAATTACTTGAGATAACAGGTCTTAAAAAGAGCTTCGGCGAGCTTGAGGTCTTAAAAGGCATAGACCTGTCGGTGAACGAAAAAGAGGTAGTGTCGATACTGGGACCTTCAGGCTCGGGCAAATCGACGTTTTTAAGGTGCATAAGTATGCTTGAACACCCCGATGAGGGCAAAATGGTATACTGCGGCAAAGAGGCGGCACACAGCGAGGGCGGCAAAATGATATACGCCCCCAAAAATGAGCTGAAGGAGATAAAAAGCAGCTTCGGGCTGGTTTTTCAAAGCTTCAATCTTTTCCCGCATTACAGCGTGCTCAAAAACCTCACCGATGCGCCCATACACGTACAGAAGCGCAGCAAGAACGAGGTGAAAAAGGAAGCAATGGCGCTGCTTGAAAAAATGGGGCTTTCGGACAAGGCGGAGCAGTACCCCTACCAGCTCTCGGGCGGGCAGCAGCAGCGTGTGGCGATAGCAAGGGCACTTGCCATGAAGCCGAAGATGCTTTTCTTTGACGAGCCCACATCGGCGCTTGACCCTGAGCTGACAGCAGAGATACTAAAGGTTCTGCGTGGGCTTGCCGACGAACACATGACCATGGTGATAGTCACCCACGAGATAGGCTTTGCAAAAAGCGTATCAGACAAGGTGGTATTCATGGATGGCGGCGTGATAGTCGAGCAGGGCGCACCCGCCGATGTTATAGACAACCCCAAGAACGAGCGCACAAGGGCGTTTTTGAAGAAAATGGAAGAGAAATAAGGAATAAGGCAGAGCCTTATTCAGGTAACAGGTTACAGGTAACAGGTAACAGGTAAGGAGTCCGCCTGCGGCGGACGGATTTTAAAGTGTATATCGTGCAATACACTGATTAGCAAGGAGATAATCTTTTGTCACTAAGCGAGATAATTACAAATATTGATGACTTCATCTGGGGCGTGCCGCTGATAGTGCTGATACTGGGGTGCGGGGCGTTTCTTACCGTGCGTTTCGGCGGGGTGCAGTTTCGGCATCTCGGAAAAGCTCTAAGATACATGATAAAGAACGAAGAGGGCGGCGACGGCGACATATCCTCCTTCGGGGCTTTATGCACCGCACTCTCGGCGACCATTGGCACGGGCAACATCGTAGGCGTGGCGACCGCCATAGCCGTGGGAGGTCCCGGGGCGCTTTTCTGGATGGAGTGTGCGGCGGTCTTCGGCATGGCGACAAAGTATGCCGAGGGCTTTCTTGCGATAAAATACCGTGTGACCTCCCCTGACGGCAGCAAGCTGGGAGGTCCTTTCTACTACATTGAAAACGGCATGGGCGGGCGCTCAAAGCCGCTTGCGAAGATGTTTGCTTTCTTCGGGGTAATGGTGGGGCTGTTGGGCATAGGCACATTTACCCAGATAAACGGCATAGCCTCTGCTGCAAACAATTTCTTTGACGGCGAGAACGGGCGGCAGGTAACGGTTTTCGGCAGCAGCTATTCTTTAGTAACGGTGATAACGGGCATAATAATAACCCTGTTTGCAGCCCTTGTCATCATAGGCGGCATCAAGAACATATCCAAGGTATCATCGGTCATAGTGCCGTTCATGGCGGTGCTTTACATTCTCTGCACTGTGACTATAATGATAACCAACATAGACAAGATACCCGCCGCTGTCGGTGAGATAATCGAAGGGGCATTCGGGCTAAAGCCCATAGGCGGTGCTACCGTAGGCGGGGCGATAATACTTGCCATGCAAAAAGGCGTGGCAAGGGGCATATTCTCAAACGAGGCAGGGCTCGGCTCGGCACCAATCGCCGCAGCCGCCGCAAAGACAAATGACCCTGTACGTCAGGGGCTTGTGACTATGACGGGAACGTTTATAGACACCATATGCATATGCACCATGACGGGGCTTTCTATCGTTATATCCGGCACATGGAAGGACACCTCACTCGAGGGTGTGGAGATAACCTCGGCAGCCTTCAAATACGGGCTGCCCATACCTGCAAGGTGTGCTGAGTTCATACTTATGGCGTGTCTGATATTCTTTGCCTTCACCACCATTCTCGGGTGGAGCTATTATTCCGAGAGGTGCCTTGCTTACCTTTTAGGCAAGCGCTCATCGGCAAGGGCAACGCTCATATTCAACATAGTATACATCTGCGCTGTGTTCATAGGTCCGTACATGACCGTTTCGGAGGTATGGGGCATAGCTGACATATTCAACGCTTTAATGGCGATACCCAATGTCATAGCGCTTTTATACCTATCTGCGATAACTGCAAGGGAAACAATGGCAT
>JAFYET010000042.1 GCA_017544125.1 Ruminococcus sp.
AAGCGGCGGAGCAATGGGCAGTATCATGGTCGCAGGGCTTATCGCACTTGTATGTCTTTATGCATCATCCACGGGAATAAAATCCGTTTCACGGGCAGCGGTGATAGCCGCGTTCCTTGCACTGACCTGTCTTTTGGTGGATCTTATCAGTGCAGTTTTCAATGCGGACTGGGAGAACGTCACCCGTTCAGGCAGGCAGGGGCTGTTGGGTGAACTTTTCAGAGGATTCGGACTAAGCGGAAGCCTAGGCGGAGCAGCGGTCTGGCTTGGCAAAGTGAGAGGGGATAAGTGCAGAGCGGCAACGGTATTTTTTACAGCAAAAGCTGCCGCAGCTGCGGCAGTGTTCCTTACAGTGCTGCCTGTTGCAGGTGGGATAATGGATCTCACAGAGCATCCTGTAATAACGGCTGCACAGCTCTCTCAGCCCTTTGAGGCACAGCGTATAGACTCAATATTTCTTGTGGTATTTTCGGTGCTGGCAGTTTTCTCGGTGACCCTGCAGGTCATGACGGGAGCTTATCTGCTGGAGGAGATCATTCCGCGCTTTCAGCGCTGGCGAAGTCTGACGGTCACGGCGATGATGATAGGAGCTGCTTTTATTATTGGCAGCAGGGAGCTTTCCGTCCTCCGCGCCTGCGCGGCTTTTGCCGCGCTGATTGTTGCGCCTCTGGGCGCAAAAAGATCCGCTGCTGAAAGCAGCGGATAGGCGCGGATCTTTATTTGCGGCTTTTCTTTTCGCGGAGCTGTCGAAAAAACTCTGAAAGTATTGCCGAGCACTCCTCTTCCATGACTCCGCCTGTGACATCGGGGCGGTAGTTGTAGGGAAGCTCAAACATTTTCTGTACCGAAACAGCAGAGCCGCTTTTAATGTCATAAGCACCGAAGATGACGTTGTCGATACGTGAATTAATAATGGCGCCGCAGCACATTGGGCATGGTTCAAGTGTGACGTATATTGCACACTCAGGAAGGCGCCAGCCTCCAAGAGTGCGGCAGGCTTCGTCTATTGCCATTATCTCAGCGTGAGCAAGGGCATTCTTAGCACCCTCACGCATATTCCGTCCCTCGCCGACTATTTCTCCTGTGGTCTTTTTTACGACTACTGCTCCCACAGGGACTTCGCCCTCTTCAAAGGCGAGCCTTGCCAGCTCAAGTGCACGGGACATATATCTATCCATTGATATGCTCCTTGAAAGGTCTATAATATAAGCTTTATAAGGGCAGCCATTACACATACACCCACTACAGCAGGCACAGGGTAGCTTCTGAAAGCTGTCATAAACCTCTGTGGGGCAGTGACTTCTGACTTGTATACCGCTATCCTGTTGCGGTTCTTTTTCTTGTTCAGGATATAAACGAAGACAACACCTGCAATTCCGACAACGAATACCGCAAGGATAAAGATGTTTCGTTTCAGGAATATGCTGTCGGCTGATGTTGATTCAAGCAGTATAAGAGCCATTCGGTAGAGCTTGAAAACGATCTGAACGTATATGGCTGTAAGTATCGAACCGCTTCTGAGCATTCCCTCACCTGCAACAGCTGCCATGAGGAGAGCCGCAGGGAACTCGCGGACATCCTGGACAAGGAAGGCAGACATCAGCGAGGTTATCAGTACGGCGAATATGTCACCGAACTGTCGGAGCGCTCCGAAAACAGCTCCTCTGAAAAACAGCTCTGAGATCACCGAAACGATGATGATATCGAATACTGCATAGATAATGAACTGCTTCTGATCCCATGCCGATGCATCTGCATCTATTTCGCGGAAATAATTGAAAAGCTGCCTTGTTCTGTTTGTATAGATGCTTGGAAGGCTCGTTACTGAACTTGCAGCAAGAGACAGGCAGAGGGCTCCGATCATATCGGCGGAGTGCTTCAGCTTTGTCATGAACTCGACCTTGAATGGCATTTTCATCTTTTGGTGAACGTATATCCCCGGAATGATTATTTTCATCAGACCAACAAGAATGAGGTATGTTACTATCTCAATATCGCCGCCGTAAACTCCTGTGCTGAAGAAAGAGGCGTGTATGTTGAAGCCGAGAAAATCAAAAAGGGATATTACTGCTTTGCCGATGATATTGTCGATAACTATCCACATCAGCATGGCGATACCTGCAACGTTCATTATCTTGATAACGCAGTTTCGCTCGGCTGTGGGCAGAGAGCGGCTTTCGAAGCCCTTTCCTTCAACGAATACGCTTTCTCTTCGGTCCATCTTGAAGTTGAAGGCATAGGGGTTATCCTTATTTTTTCGCCACTTTATA
>JAFYET010000007.1 GCA_017544125.1 Ruminococcus sp.
AAAAGAAGCCTGTTCAAGTAAACATTTTACGGCACCGTCAGCAAATGGCGGTGCCGTTTTTTGCTTTATGAGCTATATCAGCTTCATCACAGCGATAAGAAACAGTATGCCCGATGACACGAGGGCGGTGCTGCGGCTGCCTGCGCCTTTTGAGTGGCGCACGCCGAGAAAGCGCCCGAGCAGCACGCTCGACATACCGAGCAGCAGGCAAAGAGCGGCGGCAAAGAGCTTGCACACGGGGCGCATAGTCACCCCTGCGCCGAAGCCCACCCCCAGCGAATCGACAGACAGGGCTGCTGCAAGGACAAGCGAGCTGCCGAGGGTTATATCACCGCCGCCCGGTGCATCGCAGTTCGGGGACGGCTGCGCATCGGCAAGGCTTTTCATAGCGATGAGTATGAGTATTGCCGCCGAGAGGGTGCTGCAAAGCCTGTTTGAAAGCAGCCCCGACACCGCCCCCGCCGCCCACAATGATGCCCCGAGAAACACCGCCCCCGTAAGCCCTATCATAAACGCCGGCATCAGCCCTATCCGCACGCCCTTTATTCCGTAGGCATACCCCGCCGCAAAAGCATCGGCACACACGGCTATACATATAAGTATCGCTTCAAGCATAGAAACACCCCACTATTTCAGGTAACAGGTTACAGGTAACAGGTAACAGGTGAGGTGCGCCTGTGGCGCAGGATTCTGAATGCTTCATAGGAAAACAGCTGCTCAGCAACAAGCCCGAATGGGCATACATCGCCCAAAGGGCGATACCATAACTGTTAACTGTTCACTGTTAACTGTTAACTGATATATACTATGCGGGGGGTGAAGATTATGATAATCTGTCGGGGAATGTCATTTTTAGCACTCTAATGGCGAGAGTGCTAATTTTCAGAAAACGGACATTGTATGTTCACAGAACTATCATACAGCAGGTCTATCATATAGACAATGAAACAAAGAAAGAGGCTGATACCGATGGAACAGCACAAGCTAAAAGAACAATAAGAACAAAAGACAAAAAAACAAAATCAAGGAGGAATCATTATGTTTGGACTTACACCATTTGATAACAGAGGCTTTGATATCTTTGACCCGTTCAGAGGGTTTGATGAGCAGATGCAAAGGGGCGGCTTTGCACCGTGCAGGACAGACATCAGGGACGAGGGCGACAAATACGTCATGGAAACAGAGATGCCGGGCTTTGACAAGAGCGACATCAACATTGACATAAACGGCGATGTACTCACCCTAAGCGCAAAGCACGAAGCAAACACCGAGGACAAGGACGAAAAGGGCAAATACATCAGGCGTGAGAGGACATACGGCACCTACAAGCGCAGCTTTGACCTGACAGGCGTTGATGCGCAGAAGATAGATGCCCAGTATCTAAACGGCATACTCACTCTATCAATGCCCAAAAAGCAGCCCGAAGCACCGACTTCGAGAAGGCTTGAAATAAGATAAACGGTTCTTCATATTCTTACTCCCCTATATACAATAGCAGCCCCGAAGAGATTTTATGCTCTTCGGGGCTGACCTTTTAATGCATAATTCATAATGCATAATGCATAATTGAGGAGCGGCTGCGCCGCAGATGCCCATTCGGGCTGTTTGGGCAGCACTCTCGTTTTATTCAGAAGATTTCGCTTAGGCAAAATCCCGATATAGAAGATATCAGCTGCATTGATACCATCATCGCCCGCAGGGCGACACCTTCATTATGCATTATGAATTATGCATTATGCATTTTTCTATTCGCTCTTGCATTTTTGTAAAAAATGTGATACAATTATTATTTGATGAGAGTTAGGAGGAAGAAAAAATGCTTGCAGGTTTTTTTACCGTGAATTTTATGTCACTGATGATACTATCGGCGCTGCTTGCCGTTATGGCGGTAAACAGGCGAACCAAACTGCCTGCGGCGGATCTTTACTTCCTGGCTATCGGGCTTTTGTTTGTTATACTTATAGCCGACACCGCAAGCAGCTTTGCAACGGAGAGAAAGTTTGATGTCAGCCTGCCCACCCTTGTAAAGATAAGGACGATAGCCGATGCCACATCATACATACTGCGCCCGTTCATAATCTTCACAGAGGTGCTCATAATACTGCCGAACAGGCGATACAAAGCGCTTTGTGCCATACCTGCGGCGGTCAACACCATAATCTACTCAACGGCATTTACCGACAGCAAGCTGGCATTTGAGATAGGGCCTAACCTGAACTGGGGCAGAGGACCTTTCGGCATGAGCGTTTATTACTCGCAGTTTTTCTACGTATTCATGCTCGTAATGTTCTCTATCGAATACTTTAAGAGCAACAACTACAGAAAATGCTTTATTATATGGGCAATAATACTCCAGTCGCTGATTGTTGCATATGTTGAATACCGCAACATACTGCCGGGCTTTACAAACCCAATAACGGCGCTTTGCATATTCGAGTATTACACCTACCTCTCTGTTCTCTATCAGCAGGACATGAGGGAGACGATAGCCCAGAAAGACCTTAAGATATCACGGGACAAGATGCTGATACTCAAAAACCAGATACAGCCGCATTTTATATACAATTCACTAAGCATAATACGCTCGCTGGCAAAGCGTGACGGTGCAAGGGCGGTAGAGTGCATAGACAATTTCTCAGACTACCTCAAAGCCCACATCGGCGCTATTCAGACAGACGAGCTGGTGCCCTTCGACAAGGAGCTTTACAACGTTAAGGTATACCTTTCTCTTGTGCAGGCTGACTACACGAGAAAGGTGGAGATCGAATACGAGCTGGGGGTAACTGATTTTCTCATTCCTCCCCTGTCGCTGGAGCCGATAGTTGAAAACGCCGTAAACCACGGCATAAGCAGCAAGGGCGGAAAGATAACACTGAAGACCTTTGAGCAGGATAACAGCATAACTGTAAGAATAAAGGACAACGGCAGCGGCAAAAAGGGCAAGGACGAATACAAGCCCGTACACATGGGCGTTGGCATTGACAACACACGCAAGCGCCTTGAAGTAATGTGCGGCGGCAGCCTTATAATGGACATAGCAGATAGCGGCGCTACGGTAGATGTTATAATACCAAAGCGGGCAGCCGGAAAGGGTGAAGAGAATGAAGATACTGATAGCTGACGATCACAGGCTCATCGTTGATGACCTTTTAGACGAGGTGAGCAGCATATTCCCGGGGGCTTTATGCGTAGGTACCAGCGACCCCACGGAGATAATACCCCTGTTTAAGGAAAACGAATTTGACGTTATAATAATGGACATAGATATGCCCGACACCAGCGGCATTGAGCTTGCAAGCGAGATACTCAAGATACGCCCACGCACGAACATAATCTACATCACAGGTCACGCAGAGTTTGCGCTTGAAAGCTACAACACCTATGCCAGCGCTTTTCTTGTAAAGCCCATAACCGGCGAACGGCTGAGAGATGCCTTTGACCACCTGCGCCACCCTGTTTCCACAATAACCGATGATATGATAGAATCGGAATACGCAGGCAACGCCACAATAGGCAAATGGATAACCAAATACCGTGAAGAGCGGGGAATGAGCAGAGACGAGCTTGCAGAAAAGATGAACGTAGCCCTGCAAACCGTCTACCGCTGGGAAAACGGCACGAGAATGCCCGACATCGTCACCTTTATGAAGCTATCGAAGATACTTGGGGTAGACACGGGGATGCTGATGTATTCGGATGAATAACAAACCACCGCACAAGGTCGATGATGACCCTTGTGCGGTGGTTTTATTATACTTATGATGATAGCCGATTATTTATCACTATTCATTTTTCCGCCGCCCTGGCTGCCCATAGCTTTTATGTCAAGGTCGCCGGCGGAGACCTGCTTATCCTGCTGCTGTTTATCTGTTTCGGTGGAAAGTGTGCCGTCAAGCTGTGAGCGTATGCTCTTTGCACGCAGCTGGCAGAACTGCTTTAGCGTTTCATACCCCGTTTTAAACTCATCTGCATTGCTGCCCGATGAAGTTTCGGTATTGCTGTTGCTAAGCTCCTCAGTTTTTGCAAGGCTGCTCTGCTGACCGTCTTTACTGCACCCTGCCATTGTCATTGAAAGAAGGGTAAGTGCCACGACCGCCGCTGATAATCTTTTTAGTGTTGATACACGCATAATATGCCCTACGTACATTTCATTCACTATGTAAAATATATCCGGTTTACATTAAATGAGACTTATAATAAGATGATAATACAGCAAAAAGGCTTTCCCGAAACGCTCACTTTATAAAAAACGCTGCCGCAGATAACTCCGCAGCAGCGTAAAATGGCTGTTTTAAATATTACTTAGCAGCAGCTGTCTTTGTTTTAAAACCGCCGTTATACTGAACGCCATCGACCTTGCGGTATGCCTTTACTGTGAAGTAATAGGTCTTGCCGCTCTTAAGACCTGTCTTGGTGTAGCTTGTGCCCTTGGTCGTTGTGAGCTTTACCCACTTGCCGTTCTTTGAGGTCTTGTAGTATACGATATAGCCCTTAGCGCCGTTTACCTTCTTCCAGTTGATATTCACGCTCTTGCTGGAGGGCTTGAGGGTGAAGTTTACTGTATCGAGCTTTGTGGAAACATTTGTAACAGGGAACTTAGCACTTAATCTCTCTTTGTTGGAGCCTGCCATAGCGAATGCCTTGACTGCGAACTTATAAGTTGTGCCGGATTTGAGGTTCCATACAAAGTGCTCGGTAGCGTTGGGGTTATCAAGTATAGCTATACGCTTATAGGTGTTCTTTGCACCGTCATACTGATATACGATATAGCCGTCAGCGCCCTTAACTGTGTTCCAGCGGAGCTGTATAGCGCTCTTTGAGTAAGCAAAGCCGTTGAAGCCTGTAACATTTCCGGGGATTATGTTGAAGGAGATAGCCTTTGAGCCGCTGTAATCGCCCATACCGTTTACTACTATATTGCCTATGCCTGCATAGAGGTTAGCTGCATAATCAAGAGTATAGTCAACGTCCTCCTGAAGCACCTGAGAGCCGTTCTTTACAGTAACTGCGGGTCTGATCTGCTTGTTTGTGCACACATATGTATTCTTGGGGATAGATATCTTCATATCTGCGATGTCGATAGAAGCAGAATCCGATGTATCAGTGCTCTCATGCTTGTCGATGAGCCAACACTTGAAGCCGTGAGCCTTTGCATACTTAGCAGCAGCAGAGCCCGAATAGCAGCTGATAACGAATGATGTGAGCTTCTTTGTGCCGTTGTTCTTGGTATCAAGAGTGAAGCCGAGCTTGCTCTCCTCGAGCTGATCGTAAGTTACAGAGCAGTTCTTGGGGAACTCAACTCTTATAAGGTTATCAAGACCGAAGAGCGAAAAGCTGCCGAGTGTCCCGATCTTCTTAGGCATATTTATAACACCCAGGTTCTTATGGTCTGCAACAACGCCTGTGCCTGTTTCACCGAGAAGGCTTTCGATACCCTCTGCGATAGTAAGGGTCTTCATGCCGTAAGGAACGATAACGGGGTAGATAGCACCTGTTCTGGTACTGTAAGCATAGAGCACGCCGTTCTCAGCATAGAAATGTCTGTTGAAGGATTCAAATGCTGTGCTGTTGGGGCCAACCTTTACGCCCTCAACAGGGGATTTGAAGTTGAAATAGTTTATAAGGTCATGGGAAAGTGTGATATTAGTGTTGTTTTCTATAACAGAAGGAATGGTAACTATCTTGTCAGCATCCTCATCATAGTGTGTAAGCTCGATATAGCCGGTGTTAACATACTTATAATAAGTAAAGCCGTAGTATGAGCCTGCATTGTTCATGCCGTCATTAGCAGATACGGAAACGGAAGAGAAAATATCCTCCGGCAGGGCTGCGGCAGATGCGCCGAACACGAGTGCAAGGGCAAGAACGCCCGAAACGATTTTCTTCATTTTGATTTCCTCCTTAAAATTTCAGCGGATATTCTCCGCATTTGTTACATTGACTGCGAAAACGTTTTTGTTTCGCTTTCCGTAAGTAATACCCCGGGTGCGGTGCATAGGGTGCATAAAAAATCATATTTTTTGCGCTTCTCCCATTTACACAAAATGTAAAAGTCGCAAAACCTTA
>JAFYET010000043.1 GCA_017544125.1 Ruminococcus sp.
GTGTGACCTGTGCAAAGCCTACGGACTTTCTCTGCTCAGTTCCTGCAAAGATAACGTCTTCCATCTTTCCGCCACGCAGTGTTTTTGATGACTGCTCACCCATTACCCAGCGCATAGCGTCGCCTATATTACTCTTGCCCGAGCCGTTAGGACCGACGACCGCTGTAATGCCCTTATCAAAATCAAGGGATATCTTATCGGGGAAAGACTTGAAGCCCTGCATTTCAAGACCTCTCAGGTACATTTTCTCACTTCCCTTACTGCCAAATCTTTACAAGCTGATATTTCTTATCAAGCTCCTTTGAGGGGGTTATTTTTACATCTATGCCCCTCTTATGAAAATATTCTATATTGCTTTTTTTCTGCCCGAGGGCCTTGCTGAGGCTTTTCTCAGGCACTATGAATTCCGCATTACCACCGGTCACGCCTGATAATTCAAGCTCACGCTCAAACGCCTTGCGGTAGCTGACAGCCTCACAAAGTTCCCTGAATGCAGGGTGATAAAAGCCGCCCACCATATCCTGCTCGACAAACTCGCTGGCATGAAGCCCGCATTTGATGACCCTGATGCCAGCGCTTTCAAACTCATCAAGCATATCGGCGCAAAGTTCAACCACATTATCAAAGCTCATAGTCTTATACTCGCCCGAGCGATACAGCGCACCGAGCTTTGTGCCGCCGAGAATAACTACGGGATATATACGCACCGTGGCGGGTGATATAGCTATTATCCTGCGCATAGTAGCAAGCTCTTTTTCGTAGGTGCTTTTATACAGCCCCACCATCATCTGAAGCCCAAGCTCGAAACCGTAGCTTTTTATAAGCGATGATGCTGCCTCAACGTCATGCGCCGTATGCCCACGCTCATTTGCGGTAAGCACTTCATCATCAAGCGACTGAGCACCGAGTTCGATTGCAGTGACGTTATAGCGCTTTAAAAGTGTGAGCACCTCATCATCAATATAATCGGGGCGTGTGGATAGTCTTATACCGTGGAACTTACCCTCGCCAACAAACTCATTTGCCGCCTCTAACAGCGCTGACATATAGTCACGCCTGATAGCTGTAAAGCTGCCGCCGAAGAAAGCTATCTCAGTATTCTCGGGGTGTGCGACCTCGGAAAGAGCCTTTTGGCAGATACGCCTGACATCGTCGGGCTTTGGTGCCTTATTCTCACCCGAGATAGTGCGCTGATCACAGAATGCGCACAGGTGCGGACAGCCGATATGCGGCACGAATATGGAAATATTACTATGCTTCATCGTAGCCCATAAGTGCAAGAGCCTCTTTAGCCGCAGCCTGCTCGGCAGACTTCTTTGAGCGGCCTGTGCCCTCGCCTATCACGTTATTATTCAAAAGCACCTGGATAGTGAATTTCTTGTCGTGGTCTGGACCCGATTCGCTCTTTAAGTGATACTCTATTTTCTCCTCGGGGTTATGCTGAATAACTTCCTGCAGCAGCGTCTTATAATCATGGAACGCATCTGTGCCTTTGGGTGTTATATCCTCGGGGATAAACGAGAGGATATAAGGAGCGACCGCTTCCATACCGCCGTCAAGGTATATAGCGGCGATAACTGCTTCAAATGCATCGGAAACGATAGAGGGGCGTGTTCTGCCGCCCGTCTGCTCCTCACCCTTGCCAAGGAAGATGAACGAGCCAAGGTCTATCTTCTTTGAGAACTCAAAGAGCGCATTTTCACACACAAGAGAGGCACGCAGCTTTGTGAGCTCACCCTCGGGAATATGTGTAAAATGCTTGAATATATGGTCAGACACGACTATTGAAAGAACCGAGTCGCCCAAGAATTCAAGGCGCTCGTTTGAGCAGCGTGCTTTTTTATTCTCATTGGCAAACGACGAATGAGAGAGCGCTTCATACAGCAGCTGCTCGTTTTTGAAGGTATAGCCTATTCTTTTCTGAAATTCCTTAAGTGCGATACTTTCTTCCATTATTTATGCCTCTTTACTGTTTTTCATTGACGCAAGCGCTTCGGTTATAGTGTCGATAACTCCTGTCTCGGTAAAGGTCTTTGCCTGCCTTACGGCGTTATAGAACGCCTTAGCATCAGAGCTGCCGTGAGCCTTGATAACCGGCTTTGCAGTACCTAAAAGCGGTGCGCCGCCGTACTCGGAATAATCTACCTTTTTACGGAAAGCCTTTACATTTTTCATAACAAGAAGTGCTGCGAGCTTGCTCTTGGCATTCGCTGTGAGGAGAGTTTTAAGCTCGCCTGCAAAGAACTTTGCCATGCCCTCATAGAGCTTGAGCATTATATTTCCCGTAAAACCATCAGCAACAACAACATCTGCATCGCCGAGGGGCACCTGTCTTGCTTCGATATTACCTGTAAAGTTAACCGGGGCAGTCTTTAGCATCTTATATGTTTCAAGCTCTAACTCCCTGCCCTTTGACTCCTCAGCGCCGATATTGGCAAGGGCAACTCTCGGCTTCTTAACACCGAGAACTTTCTCCATATAAGCCGAGCCCATAATGCCGAACTGCACAAGCATCTCGGGGCGGCACTCAGCGTTTGCGCCGCTGTCAAGCAGCATTGTGGGAGCGCCTGCTGTGGGGAGAACTGTTGCAAGAGCTGGGCGCTTGATGCCCTTAAGTCTCTTAGCGATAAATGTAGCACCAACAACAAGAGCACCGGTGGAGCCTGCTGAAACGAAAGCATCGCCCTCGCCGTCGGCAAGCATCTGAAGACCTACCGCCATAGAGCAATCCTTCTTACCCTTGATGACCTCGGTAGGCTCGTCACATATCTCTATAACAACGGGTGTATGTTTTATCTTAAGTGAGGATATATCAATAGAATTATCCTTAGCGCATTTTTTTATTTTTTCTTCATCGCCCACAAGGGTGATATCAACGCCGAAATCATACTTTGCATCAACTGCACCCTTGATGACTTCGAGGGGGGCGTTATCGCCGCCGAATGCGTCCATTACAATATTCATCATCTTACCTCCTCATATATTCTGCAGCGCCCTGTCAAGGTCAGCAAGACCTCTGTTGGCAAGGGCGAGATATTTTTCCTTTTTATCCCTTATCCTTTCGGGCAGCTCGGGGAGAATGCCCATATTACAGCCCATAGGCTGGAAATTCATCACCGTTTCATCGGATATATATCTTGTAAGTGCGCCGAGCATAGATGTAGCAGGCAGGGATATCTGCTCCTTGCCCGTGAGCTTTCTTGCAAGGGAAAGCCCTGCTATAATGCCGCTTGAAGCAGACTCGATATAGCCCTCAACACCCGTTATCTGCCCTGCAAAATAGATATTATTATGAGCACGCATATTAAAATGCTCGTCAAGAAGCCGTGGGGAGTTGATAAAGGTATTTCTGTGCATAACGCCGTATCTTACAAACTCAGCATTTTCAAGCCCAGGGATAAGTGAGAACACACGCTTCTGCTCGCCGAATTTCAGGTTTGTCTGAAAGCCAACGAGGTTATAGAGCGAACCCTCGGCGTTCTCTGCACGCAGCTGAACGCAGGCATAGGGTCGCCTGCCCGTTCTCGGGTCGGTAAGCCCCACAGGCTTTAAAGGCCCGAAGCGCATCGTATCTTCGCCACGCTTTGCTAACACCTCGATCGGCATACAGCCCTCATAGACCTTGAAGCCGTCCTTTGAGAAATGCTCCTTATCAAAATCATGGAGCGGGGCGCTCTCGGCGTTAATGAGCTCGTTATAAAACGCAAGATATTCATCTTTATCAAAGGGGCAGTTTATATAATCAGCCTCACCCCTGTCGTAACGGGCAGCCATAAACGCCTTGGTCATATCGACGCTCTCTTTTGTAACGATAGGCGCAACAGCATCGTTAAAGTAGAGATAGTCACCCACAAGAGCGCCTATTTTTTCAGCAAGAGCATCGCTTGTAAGGGGGCCTGTGGCAATTATCACATCACCCTCGGGAATATCTGTGACCTCGCCCTCGATAACGGTGATATTATCACGGGAGCGTATACGCTCGGTAACAAGGTCAGAGAACCTTTCTCTATCGACTGCAAGAGCGCCGCCTGCGGAAACAGCAGTTTTAGCCGCACACTCCATAGTCAGCGAGCCGAGCCGCCGCATCTCTTCCTTAAGCATACCTGCTGCCGACTCGATACGGCTTGCCTTAAGGGAATTTGAGCATATAAGCTCTGCGAAGCCGTGGTACTTATGGGCGGGGGTATATTTATGGGGCTTCATCTCATAAAGCTCGGTATCTATGCCGGCATTTGAAAGCTGCCATGCAGCCTCAACGCCTGCAAGACCCGCACCTATAACCTTAGCCTTCATCGCTCAGATCCTTTTCATAGCCGCAGCCGACCTTATGGCAGACGAGCTTGCCGCTCTTGCCGCCCTTTTGGAACAGCGAGCTGCCGCAGGTTGGGCACTTCTGCTCTGAGGGAATATCCCAGGTCATAAAGCCGCAGGTGGGGTTATCTTCACAGCCGTAATACTTCTTGCCCTTCTTTGATTTTTTAAGCAACACCTTTTTGCCGCAGTAGGGGCAATCTGCACCTGTCTCGGTGACTATACGCTTAGTGTTTGTGCAATCAGGGAAGCCCGAGCAGGCAAGGAACTTACCGAAGCGGCCTATCTTTATGACCATAGGCTTACCGCAGAGCTCACACACCTGATCAGTTTCCTCATCGGGCACCTTAACACGCTTACCGTCCATAGCTTCCTCAGCCACGGAAAGCTCGCTGTCAAAGTCTTTATAGAACTCATCAAGTGTCTTGACCCAGCCCTTTTTGCCATTCTCTATCTTATCGAGATTAGTTTCCATACTTGCAGTAAAGCCAACATCAACCAGCTTACCGAAATGGTCGCTCATAAGCGAGTTTACTGTTTCACCGAGGGCGGTAGGCTTAAGCTGCTTACCGTCACGCTCGATATAGCTTCTTGAAATAATTGTCGTAATAGTAGAAACGTAGGTCGAAGGTCTGCCTATACCCGTTTCCTCAAATGCCTTGACAAGTGAAGCCTCGGTATAGCGGGCAGGGGGCTGTGTGAAATGCTGGTTGCCCTTAAGCTCTTTGAGTTTGAGCTTTTCGCCCTTTTCAAGCGGCGGGAGGACGTTTTTCTTTTCCTCGTCGTTATCCTTAGTTTCTTCATAAAGCACTGTAAAGCCGTCAAACTTAACCGAATAGCCCGTTGTTTTGAACATACAGCCGTTTGCAAGTATATCGACAGAAACGGTATCCATTATACAGTTTGACATCTGGCTTGCTATGAAGCGCTCCCATATCAGCTTATAGAGCTTATACTGGTCGTTAGTAACGCCGCTCTCTTTTACCTTATCGGGGGTAAGCTCGGGGTGGGTCGGGCGTATAGCCTCGTGCGCATCCTGAGCGTTGCCCTTGGATTTATACTTCTTAGGTGTATCGGGGATATACTTATCGCCGTATTTATCCTTTATGAATTTATAAGCCGCCGCTCTCGCTTCATCGGAAATACGCAGCGAGTCAGTTCTCATATATGTTATAAGACCGGTAGCGCCCATATCCTTGATATCAAGACCTTCATACAGCTCCTGTGCAGCTTTCATTGTACGCCTGCCCTGGAAGCCCAGCCTTCTTGAAGCCTCCTGCTGAAGAGTAGATGTCGTGAACGGCGCTGCTGGGGATTTTTTATGCACGCTCTTTTTTATCTTATCAACGATATAATCAGCGCCCTCGAGCCTTGCAAGTATTGCATCTGTCTGCGCCTTATCGGCAAGCTCGGGCTTTTCACCATCAACGGTGGTGAGCTTTGCGCCGAAGGTCTTTTTAGAGCTCTTGGTATGAAGTTTAGCATCTATCGACCAGTATTCGGTAGACTTGAAAGCCCTTATCTCCTCTTCTCTGTCGCATATCATCTTAACAGCAACAGACTGAACTCTGCCAGCCGAAAGCCCACGCCTTATCTTTCTCCAGAGGAAGGGTGAGAGCTTATAGCCAACTATACGGTCAAGAATCCTTCTTGCCTGCTGTGCATTAACAAGGTTAAGGTCGATAGTGCGGGGGTTAGCCATGCCCGCCTTTATACCGCTGGCGGTTATCTCGTTGAATGCCACACGGTTCTTATCGTTAAGGTCAAGACCGAGCAGCTGTGCAAGGTGCCAGGATATGGCCTCGCCCTCACGGTCAGGGTCCCCTGCGAGGTAGACATGGTCGGCAGCCATTGCCTTTTTCTTTATTTCCTTGATAAGGCTCTCCTTATCCTTTATATTGATATACTGCGGCTCAAAGCTATGGTCGATATCGACACCGAGCTTTGACTTCGGCAGGTCACGAAGATGACCCATTGATGCCACGACCTCATAGTTACTGCCGAGGTAGCGTTTAACTGTTTTAGCCTTATGAGGCGACTCAACTATAACAAGATCAGACAATATTCATTCTCTCCAATCAATTATTTTATATTAAAGCAGGTAATAGTTCTTATTAACATCCTGCGAAAGCACATCGTCAAGCTCGAGCTCGGTCAGCTCGTTTATAAGCTCCTGCGCGGGGATATTCAGCTTCATCGAAAGCTCATCTGCGGTAAGCGGCTTCAGATCAAGTGCAAACACAAGCGAGCGCTGCACTTCCGACAGATCCTCAAGCATCTGCGGGGTCAGCAGCTTATGCTCATAGCGCTTATTCTTCTCAACACGCTTGGGCTTTTTCTTGCGCTCTTTCTTTTCGGGCGGGAGTGTGGGGTTATATAGATAATTCTCGCTTGCATCAAGCACGCTCAAATCATAAGCGTTACCTGACTCTCTGCTTTGCCCATAGACGATATCAGCCGAGCTGAACAGTGGCGTATAGCCCTTTCTGAGCAGGTCTCTCTGCCCGAAATAGCGAGGGTCATATATATCAGCAGGCGGCACTACATAAATACGCTTACCCTGTGCTGCTGCGTATGATATATTATCAAGCCCCTTGCCCTGCTCACCCTCCTGACAGATGACGAGTGCATCTGCAACGCAGGTCATTACCCTGTTTCTGAGGCTATATGTATGAGGTGCATAGGTCTTTATTCCCGGTGCAAACTCGGAGATCACAGCGCCGCCTTTTGATAGCTCCAGAAATATCTCTCTGTTCTTCTCATCCTTATCAAGCGGCTCGGCAAGGAACACGGCGTTTGGTGCCATATTCTCTCTTGCGATGCTGTTTGTCAGCCTGTCAACACCGTCGGCATAGCCCGAGATAAAGCCGAAGCCGAGCTTTGCAAGCGGGGAAATGAGCTTTGGCATAATGTCCTTTGTATACTCCGACGGAGTGCGTGAGCCCACAAACTGAAGCACAGCGTTTTCATCGTTTAAAAAGTCAAGGCTACCGAATGAATACAAAACTGCGGGCGGGTTTGCAAGTGCCCTGAGCCTTTCGGGATAGCCCTCACTTTCATAACAATAAATATTTATATCAAGTTCTCTGCAGGTATCAAGTATCGCATCTATCGTCTCATCGGGAAGGTTTTTTGCTGCAAGTATTTCCTGCTCGGTAGCAGTATATTCTTCATTAAAGCAAAGAGCATAAAAGAAGTTTTCGGCATTGAGATGGTGGCGGTACATTTTTAGCATACGCTTACTGCCATAGCCGAATACCAATGACAGCTTTATCCAGCTGAGGTAATCGCCGTCAGCCCTTAACATTCAGCACCCCTCCTTAGACATCTCCCACATGATAACTGCCGCAGCGACCGATGCATTGAGTGAATCGAGCCGCCCGTGCATATCGATAGTGACCCTCTCATCGCACATAGCGGTATGCTCATCACAAAGCCCCCTGCCCTCGTTGCCGATAACGACCGCACACCTATCCGCAAAGCGGTAGGAGCTTAACAGGCTGCCGTCTCTGACAACTGCCGCAACAGAGCAAATACCCGATGCTCTGAAAGTATCAATGACCCTTTCAAAGCTGTTTTCGACATAGATGTTCACCCTGCAAATACTGCCCATAGTGCTTCTTACCACCTTTGGGTTATAAAGCTCGGTGCAGTTATTTGTAAGGATAAC
>JAFYET010000044.1 GCA_017544125.1 Ruminococcus sp.
ATTTTCGGGTTCCATCTTCTTGTCTGGTGACCAAAGTGTACACCAGCTTCAAGAAGCTGCTTCATTGATACTACTCCCATTGTAGTAACCTCCTGTTTTGGTTTATTTTTTTTGCCCTCCGCATGACCTGTTTTACTTGCCTTACCCCGTAGGGAACCACAGGCAAAGAACCATGCGTGCGAATTGCTTTAATATTATACCATATTACATACTGTTTTTCAAGCGTTTTTTACATTTTACCGTGCCAAATTTTCGACGGTGATGCTTCTTGATTTTGTGCATATCGCCGCATTATCGAATCTGACCAATACGGTATCCTCTCCGATGACCTCAATATCCTCACATTTGATAACTATATCCTGCTCTCTGCCCATCAGCCCGAATGCCCGTGGTCTGCCGAATATCACGATAGATATTACATTACCCGTGACCGAATCAAATTCTATATCATCCACATAACCGAGTTTAAGCCCGGTTTTGGCATTGATAACTTCTTTGTTTCTTAGTTCGCTTAATGAGCAGATCATTCTTTACCGCCTCCGTATCATCTTGGTAAATGATATGCAGGCACAGCTTCGTCTATTACTGATTTATCCTGAAATGCTCATTAAGTGCTTTTCGCCTGTCATAATCAACTCTTTGCATATATGCTGCATAGTTACTGCCATATTGCAGTTTGACATTATCTGCTATTTTATTTATGAAGGCTGTGACAGTATACTTCTCTGTGGAATCCTTCGCAAGGTCGAAATAATAGACCTTAATGAGGGGGTCCATCCTGTTCTGGAATTCGTTCATACATCTTCTTATAGCTGATTCTATCTGGTTGTATGTAATACTATATTTATTCTCGAGCACTTTATAAACGCCTGCGGTGAAGTTCTTTCTATAACCGCCCTCTGCTGTTATGAGCGCTATCGCTTCCGATATCCACCTGAAGCCCTCATGGCTGTTGCTCAGACCTATAAATCTGCATTCATAGCTTATCTTTTGTCTTAGTAAAAACAGCAGCTTGTCGCAGGACATATCATTGTATTTCTCGATCCTTTCCAGCTCGATGATAATGCTTCTTCTTTCGCCGGTGGGGAAGAAGTTGAAGAAGAAATCATATGTGTTTATAGCGTTTTCCAGCTTTCTGCTCGTGCCTAAAGCAGCGTTGACGATAAGCGGGATGCGTCTGCCATTTTTCTTTTCAAAGCCCTTGTCAAAGTATTCTGCCAGCTCGATGACCTTATCTTTATTCTCAAAGTCACTTACCGAAAGAAGTATAAGGTCGCAGTTTGTGCAGACTGTCTGTCTGATTATTTCTGACAGATCGGTGCTGCAATGAGTGATGATATAGCCGAAATCTGATAAGTCATTTTCGTATACCTCAAGCATCTTATTATCGCCGTTTACTACTATTGCATTTAGTTCATAATCCATTTTTCAATTCTCCTGCCATATTTTTTTCTATATTATACCACATAAAATAACGGAATGCAAAGGATTTCATCGGTTTTTGGCTAAAGTTTACGGTATATGTTTGTGCCATTCATTTAAAATCTATAATCGCCGAGAATAGCCGCCATATTATGGTAATTCAAATTGCTTTTTGACTTTATTCAGCGCCCCTTTTTCAAGCCTTGACACCTGAGCCTGACTTATACCGACAGAATTTGCAACTTCCACCTGAGTTTTGCCGAGGAAATATCTCAGATAAAGTATATCCTTTTCACGCTGTGGGAGTTTTTTTATAGTTTCCTTAACGCTTATCTCATCGAGCCAGTTATTAGCGTTGTCCCTGTCGCTCAGCTGGTCGATAACATAGAGAGTATCGCCCGCATCGGAATAAACAGGCTCATATATAGAAATAGGCTCATTGACCGCTTCAAGTGACTGTATTATCTCCCTTGCAGGAATATCAGTAAGCCTTGAAAGCTCCTCGACAGACGGCTCACACTGATGCTTTTCCATATAGCTTTCCTTTGCCTTGAATGCCTTATAGGCTGTATCTCTGACAGATCTGCTGACTCTGAGCGCTCCTCCGTCACGAAAGTAGCGCTTGCACTCCCCGAGAATAAGAGGTACGCAGTAGGAGCTGAACTTCACCCCCATATTGACATCAAACCGGTCAACAGCTTTGAGAAGCCCGATAGTACCCACCTCAAAAACATCATCGGGGTCATCGCCCCTTGTAAGGAACGGTTGTATTGTCCTTAGCACGAGCTTCAGGTTGCACATGACCATTTTATCCTTTGAGGCTTTATCGCCCTTTTGGGCTTTTCTGATAAGCTCTGTCTTTTCTTCCTCTGTCAACACCGGTATTTTTGAAGTGTTTATCCCCGTTATCTGCACCTTAGAGTAATTCATATTAAAATGCCCTTTCTTTACGGAATTTATCATTTTATGATATCATTCCCATAAACAAAGGACATTATACAGCTTTTGTCAGCATATCTTCTCTAAGTTTTTTCTGATAGAATTGATTATGCGCTTTTCAAGCCTGGATATATATGATTGCGATATTCCCACGATATCGGCTACCTGCTTTTGTGTAAGCTCTTTTCTGCCGCCGAGACCAAAGCGCATTTCCATTATATCACGCTCACGCTTATCGAGCTTTTCTATTTCACCTTTGAGCAGCTCCCGCTCAACCTCGCTTTCTATGCCTGCACCAAGGCTGTCATCATTCTCACCTAAAATATCAGATAGCAGCAGCTCGTTGCCGTCCCAATCGACATTAAGTGGCTCGTCAATTGATATCTCGTTTCTGCGGTTGCTTGACTTTCTGAGATACATAAGTATTTCATTCTCGATACAGCGTGAGGCATATGTGGCGAGCTTGATGTTTTTATCAACACAGAAGGTCTTTACCGCCTTTATAAGCCCTATCGTGCCAATTGAGATAAGGTCTTCCATGCCTATCCCTGTTGACTCAAACTTTTTTGAGATATAGACCACCAGCCGCAGGTTATGAACTATAAGCAGATCTCTTGCCTTTTTATCATCTGTTTTCATAAGTTCAAAGACCTTTGCTTCCTCTTCTTTGCCCAACGGCGGTGGAAGCGAATCAGCCCCGTTTATGTAGTCAACATAGTTTTCACAGCCTGTGTATTTATAAAATAGCTTAAGTATGTATTCTTTTATTATTCCGAGCACCTGTGTCTCCTCCTTTTACATTATAAGCTCGGGGCTGAATATAGCCCTTGCTTTATTGCCGTTTTCTGATATAATACCGACGGCGCAGTCGATGCTTTTTTGCTGGCTGCCGCTTTCAATAACAGTAACGCTTGCACGGTCGGTAACGTTAATAAGCCCTTCTCCGCTGATAGTCGAGTAGGGGATACAGTGAAACCCCATTTCGCAGGCAATCTCAGCTCTGTCAAGCTCAAAATGATAATACAGCTCATCTGATACGACTATAACAACGGGCTTTCCCGTAAAGGCATCTGTCAGGCTGTTTCCCGTGTCTGCTATAGCAGGAAGATAGTATTCGAGCTTTTCAATTCTTAAAAGTATATGGTATCTTTTGCTCGGGCGAAAGCATTTTCTTTGTATGTATTCATATATACTCAGGGCGATATAGCATACGGTCGATGCAGCCATGAGCTTGAGCAGTGATATATCAAGATACACCGTCAGATTATTTATAAGTATTATCCTTCCTCTGCCTGTCTGCCATATAAGCAGACAAAGCCCTGCGAAGAGCAGATTTACGAGTATATATATAAAAGAGTATCTGATTAGCTTATCGACACTTTCAGCCTTGAATGTGATATACACGGTCAGAATTATTGTCAACAGCTTGACTAATGATAACAGCACGCCCTCAAAAAAACTCTCGGCATACAAAACAGCAAGCAAAGATGATAAGCCCCCGACAGCTGAGCCGATAACTGCTCGTAAGCGCTCTGGTCTTATATGGATAAGCCTTGCTGTACACTCTATAAAAACCGCTGTAAGGCATATGTTTGTTATGATAAGTACATCAATATATATTTTCACGCCGCTGCCCCCTATGAATAAATTATAAATCATATCGGCAGAAAACCGTGTCGATTTCAGCAGGCAGGCAAAATAAAACCGCCGGCTGTAATGCCGACGGTGAAAACTTATTATTATTTATCTTCAAAGAAGCAGAGGAATGCTTTATAGCCGTTATATATATCATTCTTTGCGGTTATCTCAAAGGGGGCGTGCATTGAAAGTACGGGGACACCTACGTCGATAACATCAATGTTGAGGTTTGCCACATACTGTGCGACTGTTCCGCCGCCGCCTGCATCTACCTTGCCGAGCTCGCCTGTCTGCCAGATAACGCCGTTTTTGTCAAGCAGACTTCTTACTCTGCCCATAAACTCGGCTGATGCGTCAGATGTGCCGGATTTACCTCTTGAACCTGTAAACTTAGTAACGCAGATACCGTAGTTGAGATGTGCTGCGTTCTTGGTCTCGGTGGGCTCGGGGAATGTAGGGTCATAGGCTGCGTTTACATCAGCTGAGAGGCACTCTGAATTTGATATTACCTGTCTTTCATCAAAGCCGTGGGTCTTTGCAAGGTCAAATATGAAGTAGGGGAGATATGAGCTGTTAAGACCTGTATTGCCGTCGCTGCCTGTTTCTTCCTTGTCGGTAAGAACAGTGAGGGCGGTCTTTTCGGGAGCCTTGCAGTCAAGTATTGCTTCAAGTGCGGGGTAAGCACATACCCTGTCATCCTGACCGTATGAACCTACCATGCTTCTGTCAAAGCCCACATCGGCAGCACCGAATGCAGGAACAGCCTCCAGCTCGGCTGATACGAAGTCATCTTCAATAATGCCGTACTTCTCATTGAGTATGCTCATTATATTGAGCTTTACCTTGTCGGAGATATCATCATCTCTGAAAGGTCTTGAGCCAATAAGAATGTTGAGCTCCTCACCCTTTACGATAGAGGGTGCAGGGCGCTTCATCTGCTCTGTTGCAAGGTGGGGGAGAAGGTCGGTTATGCAGAATACAGGGTCGTTCTTATCCTCACCGATATTAACTGTTACTTCCTTGCCGTCAGCCTTGATAATCACACCGTGGAGCGAGAGCGGTATAGTCGTCCACTGATATTTCTTTATACCGCCGTAGTAGTGGGTCTTGAAAAGTGCCAGTTCATCAGCTTCATAAAGCGGGTGCTGTTTAAGGTCTATCCTCGGTGAGTCGATATGTGCAACTGCAATGCGCACGCCCTCGCTAAGGGGCTTTTTACCCATTACGCAGAGAATTACGGCTTTCTTTCTGTTTACATAGTAGAACTTGTCGCCTGCTTTGTATTTCTTGCCGTATTCATATTCCTTAAAGCCTTTTTTCTCAGCTCTCTTAACAGCCTCGATAACTGCTTCACGCTCGGTTTTTGCGCTGTTTAAGA
This sequence comes from Ruminococcus sp., assembly GCA_017544125.1. GTDB lineage: Bacteria > Bacillota > Clostridia > Oscillospirales > Ruminococcaceae > NK3A76. The sequence continues at coordinate 5,378 of JAFYET010000044.1, forward strand.
ACTTTTTATAGCCCTCGCAGAACTTATCGGCTTTTGCTATATCCTCATCGCTCATCACAAGCCCCGAGTTTTTTGGGTTAGATAATAGCTTTTCCTTAAGCTGCTTTGCTTTGCTTTTCTGTTCCTTTTTCTCCATTGTTTTTATCCTCCTTCAGAATTGATTTATATGCATCGTATGCTTTTCTTACCTTTTTTATATAGTGGCTTGTCTGGTCGTTCTCATCGGGTATCTGCTCTGTGCTGAAATCATTGGGGTTGATAGTGCCGTCCTCGATCCAGCTGTCAACGAGCCCCAGCCCGCAGTGATAGGCTGCCGCAGCGAGGTCTATCGAGCCGTCATACTTTTCAAGCAGGAAGCTAAGATAATAGGTGCCGTATTTGATATTTGTCTCAGGGTCAAACATTACGTCAAAGTTATATTCGCTTTCATCGCCTAAGCGGTATTTGACCCAGCTGTAAGCATCCTCCATAAGCTGCATAAGACCTCTTGCGCCTACGTTTGATACAGCATTTTCATCAAAGCCGCTTTCGGTTTTGATAACTGCGTATATGAATTCAGGCTCTACATTAAACTGCCTGCTGTATTTAAGCACATATTCCTCATATGAAGTGGGGTAGGTGAATTCCTGCGGACCTATATAGCCCTTCTTTTTATAGAACATAAAGCACACAAAGACACCTATTGCGAGAATGATCGCCATTATCGCAAGTATGGCGCTCTTTGCAGCTTCGTTTTTCTTTTTCCTTTTAGCCATTTACCATTGTCCTTATTTTTGATATGATGTTTGTTGTCTCTTTGTCAAGTGCAGCTTTGTCAAAGCTGTTGTTGATAATATACTGACAGTGTATTTTAAAGAAATCATCATTTCTTTGCGATGAGAAACGCTTATCTATCATCTCATCGCTGATGTTGTCTCTCTGCCTTATCCTTGTCTTTCGTATATCGATATCGGCAGTTACGCCAATAATCAAGTCACAGATGTTATCCATGCCCGCTTCAAAAAGTGTCGGCGCATCGAGTATGATAGCCTGATAGCCGTTTGAGCTGTAAAGTGATATAAGGTCATTCACCCTTTGGGTTATGAAAGGGTATATTATGCTTTCATACTCTCGCAGCTTTTCTTTATCAGAAAACACTATCCCTGCCATTTTACGTCTGTCAAGTACCAGCTTATCGGAAACGGCTTCGGGGAAGCGCTTTTTTATCAGCTCGTTGCAAAGGCTGCCGTCTGCAGTAACTTCTTTTGCTATACTGTCGCAGTCAATAACAGCAAAGCCCTCCTGCAAGCTGAGTTTGCGGCTCACGGTGGATTTTCCTGCACCGCTCTGTCCTGTTAAACCTATTATCATAGCTTTATCACCTGAAAGCCTGCTGCACGCAGCAGCCTGTTATAAACTGCAAGCCCGACACCCGTTTTCTCGGGGCAGCGAGCGTATGCTGTCTTGGCACCTATCTCGTCAAGCTCTCTTAATGCGTCAAAGAGCCTTTGTGCCTGCTGCTTACTGTCTGAACCGTAGTTTATGTATCTTAGCCCTGTTTCATCACAGTCGCTGTCATTAAACACAAGGCATACAGTATCGCTGTCACCATGTTCCTTGACATAACCTCTGAAATGCTCAGCATCTGCATCTATTATAGTAACATCGGCAGACGGTGAATAATGTCGGTATTTCATTCCCGGTGAGCGTACCACCGTATCGGGGGAGAGCTGCTCTAAAACGCCCTTGTCTATCACGACATTATCGGTTATCTCGGCAAGGTCTTCCTTTGATATGAACCCCGGGCGCAGTATGCGTATGCTGTCACCCTCAAAGCTGATGACCGTCGATTCAACGTCGACAGCGGACATTCCTCCGTCAACTATTGCGGGTATCCTGCCGTTCATATCCTTAAAAACGTGCATAGCCGTAGTAGGTGAGGGGCTGCCCGAAAGATTAGCTGAGGGTGCAGCTATCGGCACACCAGCAAATTTGATTATCTGCCTTGCATATTTGTTTGAGGGCATTCTTATACCTACTGTATCGAGCCCGCCGCTCGTTGTGTCGGGGATAATGGGCTTCTTTTTGAATATCATCGTAAGCGGCCCCGGCCAGAAGCTCTCGGCACACTTTCTTGCAAGAGGGGGTATATCCTCCACAAGCGCTTCAAGCTCGCTTATATCGCTTATATGTACTATCAGAGGGTTATCCTGCGGTCTGCCCTTAGCCTTGAATATATCACCGACAGCGTCTACATCAAGTGCATTTGCACCGAGCCCGTAAACTGTTTCGGTGGGTATTCCTACAACCTTTCCCTCTTTTAACAGCCCTGCTGCATATCGAAGAGAATCATCATCGGTGAGTAAAAGCCTTGTTTCCATTAGTTGCTGCCTTCCTGCTTTGATAGCTTTGCTGCCTGGTCTGCTGTTGCCAGAGCATCTATCACTTCATCTAGATTGCCGTTGAGAACACTCTCGAGCTTGTATATAGTAAGCCCTATCCTGTGGTCGGATATACGGTTCTCGGGGAAGTTATATGTCCTTATCCTTTCCGAACGGTCGCCCGTACCTATCTGCGAGCGCCTGTCGGAAGCTATCTTGTCATCATGCTCACGCTGTGCTATGTCAAGAAGCCTTGAACGAAGAACTTTGAGCGCTTTGTCTTTGTTCTTGTACTGCGAACGCTCGTCCTGACATTCTACTACCATGCCTGTCGGTATATGTGTTATCCTTATAGCAGATGAGGTCTTGTTGATATGCTGACCGCCTGCGCCCGATGAGCGGAAAACGTCTATCTTCAGGTCTTTTTCTTCATTTAGCTCAAGCTCAACGTCCTCAGCTTCGGGCAAAACGGCAACAGTAACAGTAGATGTGTGAACTCTGCCCTGGGATTCTGTCTCGGGAACACGCTGAACCCTGTGAACGCCGCTTTCGTATTTTAGCCTTGAATAAGCGCCCTCGCCCTCGATCATAAATGATATTTCCTTATAACCGCCAAGCTCTGTTTCGTTTGCATTCATGACTTCGGTTTTCCAGCCTCTTGAATTGGCATACATCGTGTACATTCTGTAAAGCGAGTTTGCAAACAGTGCTGCTTCTTCGCCGCCTGCGCCGCCTCTTATCTCGACGATGACGTTCTTTTCATCATTCGGGTCTTTGGGGAGGAGGAGTATTTTTAATTCCTCGGCAAATGCGGTCATATCTTCCTTTGACTGCTCAAACTGCTCCTGCACCATTTCCTTGAAGTCTTTATCAAGACCACCCTCGTCAAGCAGGCTGAGAGCTTCTTCATTTGCCTCTTTTGCAGCTTTGTATTCCTTGTATTTCTCAACTATGGGGGTGAGGTTTTTATACTCCTTCATAAGCTCTCTGTAAAGCTCCTGATCATTTACCGTATCGGGCTCACTGAGCTTTTCGCTTATCTCGCTGTATCTTTCTTCAAGGTTCTTTATCTTATCTATCATATCCATGATCTATCGTCCTTTCGTTATATCTTCGGTCTTGTCACTGCTTAAAACTCGAAAAAGCTATGATTCAGCCTCTTTTATAACGCTTTTGACGTTTTTTTCAGCCTTGCTGCGGGGTATCATAAACTCTCTGCTGCACCCCTCGCATCTTAGCTTGAAATCCATGCCCGAGCGGAGCACGAGCATTCTGTTAGCGCCGCAGGGGTGCTTTTTCTTCATGACTAATACGTCGTTTTTCTCGATATCCATAGGGCATTCTCCTTTCTGTGAGCGTAAATATTCAAATTACATTATAGCACATTTCAAATGCTTTGGCAACAGTTTTTAGTATGTGTATGCCAAAATCTCCAAAAACGTTATGATTTTTTAAGAAAATTCTCTGTTTTTATAAATTTTTTGGATAAATCTTGACGAAAGAACTGGGAAATGTTATTATTATAGTGTATTTTATAAAGTGAAAGGATATGCTTTGCAATGAAAACACCGTTTATCACAAAGGAAAAAGCACTGGAAATAAAGGAACAGTTCCCGACACCCTTCCATGTTTACGATGAAAAGGGGATAAGAGAGAATGCAAGAAGGCTAAACAAGGCATTCTCATGGAACAAGGGCTATAAGGAGTATTTTGCAGTTAAGGCAACTCCTAACCCGTATATACTTAAAATACTCAAAGAAGAAGGCTGCGGTGTTGACTGCTCGTCGCTTACTGAGCTTATGATGAGCGAGTGCTGCGGTTTCAGCGGCTCGGATATAATGTTTTCTTCAAACGTTACCCCCGAGGAGGATATGAAGAAGGCTTTTGAGCTTGGCGCTTACATTAACCTTGATGATTTTACACATATTGAGTTCCTTGAGAACCTCTGCGGTATCCCTGAGAATATCTGCTGCCGTTTCAACCCCGGCGGTGATTTTGCGATTTCCTCTCAGATAATGGACACCCCCGGAGATGCTAAGTATGGCTTTACCAGAGAGCAGCTTTTCGAGGGCTTTAAGATACTTAAAGAAAAAGGCGCAAAGCATTTCGGCATACACGCTTTTCTTGCGTCAAATACAGTAACTAATGAATACTACCCCAAGCTCGCACGCATACTTTTCGAGCTTGCTGCAGAGCTTCATCAAAAGCTAGATGTTGACATCAAGTTTGTCAATCTTTCGGGCGGCGTTGGTATTGCTTATGAGCCTGACAAGCCGCAGAATGATATAATGGCAATAGGCGAGGGTGTTCACAAGGCGTTTGACGAGGTCCTTGTTCCCGCCGGGCTTGGCGATGTGGCTATATTTACTGAGCTTGGCAGATATATGCTCGCCCCTTACGGTCATCTTATTACTACTGTTACACATTTCAAGCATATCTACAAGGAATATGTCGGCGTTGATGCCTGTGCGTGCAATCTTATGAGACCTGCTATGTACGGCTCATACCACCACATCACAGTTCTTGGCAAGGAAAACGCACCCTGCGACCACAAGTATGATGTTACAGGCGGTCTTTGCGAGAATAATGATAAGTTCGCTATTGACAGAATGCTCCCCGAGATAGAGAAAGGCGATATACTCTGCATTCACGATGCAGGCGCACACGGCTTCTCTATGGGCTATAACTACAACGGCAAGCTGCGTTCTGCAGAGATACTTCTCAAGGAAGACGGCAGCTTCAAGATGATAAGACGTGCCGAGACCCCTGCTGATTATTTTGCTACATTTGATTTTTGCGATATAATGGATAAGTATCTTAACAAGTAAGCTGCTGAGGTAATTGCTATGAACGCTCTTGTTTTCAACTGCTGCCCCGTTACTGACGGCGCAACTGCGCAGATTGCCGCTGTTATCAGCACGGTGCTTTCGCAAAAGTATGATATTAAGCAGATTTGCATAAATGACTATGATTTTTCATTCTGCAAGGGCTGCCGCTCATGCCATAAAACGGCAGATTGCGTGATGCATGATGATATAGAGCTGATAATCAGCGAATTTGAGAGGGCTGATGTGATAGTCTGCGTTTCACCCTCATACTGGGCTGATGTTCCCGGGCAGTTCAAGGCGTTTATTGACAGATGCACCCCTTGGTGCAATACCCACGAGCCGCATAAGTCACTTAGCAGCGGCAAGAAGGGCTATGCAGTAGCACTTCGCACAGGGTCTAATATGAAAGAGTGTGAGCGTATCATTAGCACCATTGAGCATTTTTACGGGCATATGGAGATAAGCTGCTGCGGCAGCTTGGGTCTTTGCTCTGTGGAATGCAGGGAAGATGTCGGGGTCAAGATACCGAAAATACTTGCGTTTTGCGAAGATATCTGATATTTATGGCTGAGACAAATGCTGTCTCAGCCGTTTTTGCTTAAAAAAAGATAAAAAATCCTGAAAAACCCTTGCAAAATGCCTTGAAATGTAGTATAATAATAAATTGAGTTAGTTTGTAAACTTGCATTTTTATGAACGGAGGATATATATGGACTTAAATACCGTAAAATACTTAGCCGACCTTAGCAAGCTCGAGTATACGGACGAAAAGCTGGCTAAAACGGCAGGCGAGATGACAAGCATAATGGAGCTTATGGATACCATAAAGGATATTGACATAAGCTATGATGCTCATCTTGATAATCATAACGTTTTCCTCGACGGGCTCAGAAGAGACGATGTCATGCCTTCTATGCCGACAGAGAAGGTGCTTTCAAATGCAGTTAATTCCAAGAACTGCTTTGTTGTGCCCAAGGTCGTTGAATAAGGAGGTCGCATAATGGATATAAGCACTATGACAGTTCATCAGCTCAGAGCTGCACTTGATAACAAGGAGCTTTCAGCAAAGGAAGCAGCGCAGAGCTATTTTGACAGGATAGAAAAATACGACTCAGAGCTTGACTGCTACATAACCGTAACAAAGGAAAAGGCTATGCAGCAGGCTGAGAAAGCTCAGGCGAGGATAGATGCAGGCGAGGCAGCACCTCTTACAGGCATACCTATGGCTATAAAGGATAACATCTGCACAGAGGGCGTAAAGACCACCTGCTCGTCAAATATACTTGAAAACTTCATTCCGCCTTATAATGCAACAGCTATGGAAAAGCTCGATGCTCAGGATATAGTTATGCTTGGCAAGGTCTCTATGGATGAATTTGCAATGGGCGGCTCTACCCAGACATCGGCTTTCAAGAAGACCAAGAACCCCTATGACAAGGCTTGTGTTCCCGGCGGTTCATCGGGCGGCTCGGCTGCGGCTGTTTCGGCAGATCTTTGTGCAGCGGCTCTCGGTTCTGATACGGGCGGGTCTATAAGGCAGCCTGCGGCTTTCTGCGGCGTTACCGGTATCAAGCCCACATACGGCAGAGTATCACGTTTCGGGCTTGTGGCGTTTGCTTCGTCCCTTGACCAGATAGGACCTGTTGCTAAGGACAGCCTTGACTGCGGTATAATACTCAATGCTATCTGCGGCAACGACCACCATGACAGAACGACTTCGCTTGAAGCTGTTCCCGACTTCACTGCTAAGATAGGCAAGGGTTTAAAGGGCATGAAGATAGCTGTTCCTGCTGAGTTCTTTGCTGAGGGTATAGATGAAGAGGTAAGAAAGGCTGTATTAAAAGCAGCTGATGATTACAAGGCTATGGGCTGTGAGCTTGTAGAGTGCTCGATGCCCTCACTTAAATATGCAATACCCTGCTATTATATACTTGCCTGCGCTGAGGCTGCATCAAATCTTTCAAGATATGACGGCATCAAGTACGGTCACAGAACAGCTGCACAGGCTGAGAGCTATGAGGAGCTTATCATAAAGTCACGCTCTGAGGGCTTTGGTGATGAGGTCAAGAGAAGGATTCTTCTCGGTAACTACTGCCTCTCCAGCGGCTACTATGACGCTTATTACAGAAAGGCTCTCGCACTTCGTCAGCTGATAAGAAAAGAGTATAACGATATATTTGAAAAATGCGATGTTATCTTAACGCCTACAACACCTTCCGTGGCATACAGACCTGATGAAAAGGTAGATGATCCGGTAAAGATGTATCAGGCGGATATCTGCACTGTAACTGTGAATATAGCAGGTCTGCCTGCTGCTTCGACCACCTGCGGATATAATGATAAGGGTATGCCCATAGGTATGTCTGTAATAGGCAGAAGATTTGATGAGGCAACTATTCTTCAGGTGACAGGTGCATTTGAAAACGGCTTCAAGACCGTTAAGCCCAGGCTTTGAAATGGAGGTAAAGACAAATGAGTGAATACAGAACCGTCATAGGTCTTGAGATCCATGCTGAGCTTTTGACTAAGACAAAGATATTTTGTAACTGCTCTGCCGAGTTCGGCGGCGCACCGAATACGAGAGTATGCCCTGTATGTACAGGTATGCCGGGTACTCTCCCTATAATCAACCAGACCGCAGTTGAGTATGCTGTAAAGGCTGGCTATGCCCTCGGCTGCGAGATAAACAAGTTCTCTGTGTTTGACAGAAAGAACTACTTCTACCCCGACCTTCCCAAGGCTTACCAGATATCGCAGCTCTATTACCCGATAATCGGCGCAGGTGCTGTTACTATTGAAGTCGGCGGCAAGAAGAAGGATATCAGGATAAACCACATACACCTTGAAGAAGATGCAGGTAAGCTCGTTCACGATGATTTCAACGGCGTATCGCTTGCCGACTATAACCGCTGCGGCATACCGCTTATCGAGATAGTTACCGAGCCTGATATGGCATCTGCCGAAGAGGCTATGGCATTCGTTGAGCAGATATCGCTGCTTTTACA
>JAFYET010000008.1 GCA_017544125.1 Ruminococcus sp.
AAGCAAACTCTCGGGTCATAGCCGTAGCCCCAGGAGTTTACGTCCTCGGTAGACTTGTCAGCCTGCTCGAAAACTATTCTGTCCTCGCTTATGTTCCAGTTGATAGCATCGTCCGAGAAGCCTACGTGCAGCTCCATGTTTCTCTGCTTGTCATCAACTCTGAACACGCCTGCGAACTTGCCGTTGAATGTAACAACAGCGCTGTTGAAGATAGAGTTTGACATCTTTAAGTGGTCTCTCTTGATGATGGGGTTAGCATCATATCTCCATACAACATCATTGCAGCCTGCGGGCTTGTCCTGCCACGGGATATTCGGAATAGATTCGCCGTTTAAAATCTTTACGCTCATTTTAACTCCGCCTTTCAAAATTTTTTACTGTATTTTTGTGTAAGAAAATCCCTACGAATTATCTCCAAATCTATTAAAGCATATTTTGAAAAAATAATCAAGCCCCCCCTCTTGCCTGAAAACGTTTAAAAAAATGATGTAAACGTATACTTTGAAAGTTTAACAAAAAGTTCATATAATACTCCGCAAAAAATCCCCCGTTTCACTGTAAAAACGGGGGATTAACTTTAAAATCATCGCCGCAGGCGATACCTCAATTATGCATTATGCATTATGCATTATGCATTATGCATTGATAAATGCGCAAAGCGCATTTATCAGCTTGCTTTGTTTGATTTCTCATCAAACATACGGTAATACTGTAAATAACGGTATTTCTTCATCTCTTCGGTGTCGTCGTCTGCCGAGTCGGTCTTCTTGTGCCACTCGCCGTTGCCGTCAACATAGCCGAATGAGGTGATTATCGGCAGGTTCTCTCTCTGCTCTTCAAGGAAGTTCATGTAGTCGCTCTTGGGCAGACCGCATACGTCCATAAGCTCGTTGCCTATGTAGTTGAGGCTTATGTTGCTGTCTTCCTTGCTCTCGATGTCGTAGTTTGCCCAGATGAAGTAGGGTGTCTGGTGTGAGTGGCAGAACTCCTCTATGGGCAGGTCATTTATGTTCTTGCCCAGCATATCGTCATAGAAGCCGCCGATGTGCGGGTAGTGGTCGCCGAAGAATACTATTACAACGTCCTCGTCTACATTTCTGAAGTAATCAAGCAGCTCACCCATGGCCTTGTCAGCCTCGTAAATGGAATTAAGGTATATCTGCGCTTCCATGTTCTCGGGCTTTGTGAGGGTTATCGGCTCTCTGTCGCTTGGCTCTTCCGAGTTGTAGGGGGCGTGGTTCTGCATGGTCGTTACCCATACAAACATACTCTCGTCCTTGGGCTTTTTCTCAAACTCCTCCTCGACTCTCCTGTATACCGTGTCATCAGAGATGCCGCCGTTTATGTATTCTATGTTTTTGAGGTTTACATTGTCCTTGTAATAAGCCTTGTCAAAGCCGAAGCGCTTGTAGGCGTTCTCTATCTTCCAAAGACCTCTGCGGCAGCAGGTGAGGGCTACCGTGTTGTAGCCCAGGGCATTGAGGTGGCTTACCATGCTCTGCTGGTCGGTGTCCATAAACTGTGTGTATGTGGCACTTCCCGAGGGCAGGAAGTACATCGAGCTGCCCGTCAGGAACTCATACTCCGAGTTGCAGGAATAGCCGCCGTAGGGCGATACTGTAACATAGCCCTTTATGCAGTTCTCTTTAAGCGCACGGTAGTTGGGCATATAGTCCATGTTAACGTCAATGTCGCCTAAATGTTCAAAGTCAGCAAATGATTCGTTGAGTATTGCTATTATCGTGGGCTTGCGCTGTGCCGTCATGTCGGTGGGGGCGTATTTTGCAAGCCGTGCTTTGGCCTCGTCTGCCGAATACCCGTCAGGTATTATTATCCTGTTTTTGAGCCCGTCATAGTAGAAGGTCAGCAGCCCACCTGCGTCCTGATAGGTGTCAATGTCTTCACCCATGGAGAAGTTTAAAAGCATTATCCTGTTGTTTATGTCATAGCTGTATACGCCCTCTGCTGCGAAGTAAAAGCCCACGCAAAGTGCTGCAAGGCTGCCAAGCCCGAGTGAGCGTGCTTTCATCGGCTTTTTCATCTCGCTTATGTCAAGCAGCCATATGGCAGCAAGTATCGCCAGCGTGTCGATCACGGCAAAGGCTATTATGTATGAGAATGAGAAGTGATACTCATCGCTTATCTCGCCCGCACTGGTGATGTTTGCAAGGTCGGCATAGCGTATCGGTCCGCCACGGAACTGTATTATATAGTATTGCAGTATCGCATAAAATGCAAAGAACCCCGAGAAAAGTGTGAGCAGTATGCGTGTAACTATCCTGTTCTTCACAAACGCAACTGCTATGAAGAAAAAGATAAAATACATAAGTATCCCGACTAAGATGTTCGGTATGTAGGGCTTTATAAAGCGCCTAAGGTGTGCGCCGTCGTTTGCAAGATCTGTGGGTATGATGTATAGGCAGAATTCATTTACAAAGTAGAAGTTGACCGCCAGCAGCCCCGCTAAGGCGTATCTGTTGACCTTGGGTCTGCCGCCTTTTATGCACACAGCCGCAATGCCTGCTATCGCCGCCGCACCCGCAACACCGCAGATCACCGCTACGAAATCGAGCTTGCCGTCGTTTGCCTTTGCAAAGTCAGCAAACCCCGCAGCCCCCAGCAGGAATATAAACGCCGCTGCCGCCAGCACAAAAAACATCACAGGCGACATAAGGCAAAGGGTCTGATACCATTTTTTCTGTGTTTCAGGCTCAGCCTGTGCAGCCTCCGCCCCGCTCTCCTGCGTGTCGGGAGTGTCGGCAGGCGTGTCCGGTATCACAGCCGTTATATCTTTGTTCTCTTCCATTTGTATCCTCCTTTATAATTGTACTCTATATCTTCACATAGTTTAACATTTTAATTATACTCCCATTTTTTTGTTTTTTCAAGCAGGAACGGCGCTTTTTGCGTTTTTCTGTCGTCTCTCACAAAAAGCAGAGCTATTTTACCGGCGTTTTGGGCGGAAATAGTGAATAATAACACACCCCGGGGTTTCGCAAGATCCCCCGGGGTGCCTTATGATACGTCCTGCGCAGCAGGACACCTTAATTATTCTTTATTATTTCAGCCCGCCGGGCGCTTAAATCCCTAACCCCTCAAACGCCTCACTGAGCACATTTACAGACGCTGCGAACTTCTTCTGCTCGTCCTCGGTCAGCTCCAGCTCGACTATCTCCTTGACACCGTTTCTGCCGATGATGCTGGGTACGCCTATGAAAACGCCCTTGCTGCCGTATTCGCCCGAGAGCTTTGCAGATACCGTAAGCACGCTGTTCTCGTCACCCAGTATCGCCTTTACTATCCTGGTCAGCGCTATGCCTATGCCGTAGTAGGTGGCACTCTTTGCTTCGATTATCTTGTAGGCGGCTGTGCGCACTTCTTCTTCGATGCGAGCCATAGCTTCGTAGGTGTAGCCGTTCTTCTCGTCATCAAGAATGCCCTTTACACGCTTTGTTGCAAGATATACCTGCGAGAGGGGAACAAACTCAGAATCCCCGTGCTCGCCTATAACGTATGCGTGAATGTTCTTCGGGTCAACGGTGAAATAATCGCCTAAAAGATAGCGAAGCCTTGCAGTATCAAGGCTCGTGCCTGTGCCTATTACCTTTGAAGCCCCGAAGCGTGACAGCTCGTAGGTAACTCTTGTCATTATGTCAACAGGGTTTGTGGCAACCACAAAAATGCCGTCAAAGCCCGACTTTACAACGGGTGTGATTATCGAGCGGAAGACCTCGGTGTTGCGCTTTAACAGGTCAAGGCGTGTCTCGCCCTCCTTCTGTGCAACGCCTGCGGCAATTACAACTATGTCTGCGTCCTTGCAGTCGGGGTATTCGCCGCAGTATATCTTCATGTTTGACTTGGCGAATGCAAGCCCGTGGTTCAAGTCCATAGCCTCGCCCTCGGCTCTTTTCTTGTTAAGGTCGATAAGCACCAACTCGTTGCATATACCTCCCTGATTTACCAGCGAGTAAGCAAAGCTCATGCCTACCATTCCCGTGCCGATGAGCACGACCTTTCTCTTATCGGTGTTCATATTCTGACAACTCCTTTCGGTGATTTTGTATCAGTTTTATTATACCAAATAAGCAGCCGTATGTCAACCGAACAGCCCGTTTATATATGGAATTTGATGTTAAGGCAACATATAATGCCTGCCGAAAGCATGGCATTCAGCCATACAAAACTGACTATAAAAGTGAGTATCGCTGCAAATATTATATACGATATCTTTTCCTTTTTGCTCTCTAACGGCATGATAAAAAATACCATCGCCGCCACAGCAGGCACCGAGCCGAGCAGTACAAATACCGCGTGACGGGCTGTCAGAGGTTTAAAGGACCTTCCGCCGCAGCTTGCCGCCCAGCCCATAAAGGCATAGTTTATCAGCATAAACCATAACAGTATAAGCCCTTTCTTTTTGGTAAGACGTTTCATAGTATTATCCCCCGATAGATCATCGCAAAGGCTCTAAGCTCATAGTAGTGAGCGCCTCATAGACCCTTGTGAGCAGTCCACCCGCCCAAAAGAGCCATACGCCGTAAATAAGAATTATGAGCATAAGTGCAAAGCGCATATACGAGCGCCTGTCCTCGTCATTGTCAAGCGGGCGTATAAAGAACACCGCCACCGCCGCTGCCCGAACTGAGCCGAGCAGCAAAAGCTCTAAGATCAAGGACGGTATCATCGGCAGGGGCTGAACTCCACCGCTTGCCGCCCAGCCCATAAAGGCATAGTTTATAAGTATAAACCATAACAGTATAAGCCCTTTCTTTTTTGTGAGACGTTTCATAACACCGCCCCCCTTTTGTCACCATACAACGATACTTGATGCAAACAGCCACGGAGTGGTTATTATCGCAAAATACAGCGCAAACTGCCTGCGGTCGCTCTCCTCATCAAATGTCTTTTTGAATGACACCCTGCTGTCAAACAGATAGATAAACACCGATGACAGCGCCATGCAAAGAATTACGCACACCGCCGCTATGGGGTTTACCCACGGGTTTAGCATTATTGCAGATGAAGCCTTGTGAGCCCCGAGCGCATCAAGCAAAAGGTCAAGCCCCACAAGCACCGCCCCGCCTATTATGTCTGAAAGCATACCGAAAGCCCATACCTTTAATATGCAGCTTTTCCATATCTGCTTTTTGCCCTCTTTCTTCTTTATCTTAAGCAGTATCATAAGCACTGCACTGTCTATTATAAAATTCCCCGCAAGGGTGGGCAGCCACATAGCAGGCATAGCAAGCAGCAGCCACAGCGGCATTATCATGTTGTATAAACGCACCTGCTTTTTCATTTGCCTCGCTCCCTTTCAAACTCTTCCGCCGCAGCCTTGACCTTATCAAGCTCGAATGATGAGAAAACGTGCCTGTCGTCATCTGTCAGCAGGCGGTAGTGGCGTGAGATGTAGTTTTGCTGAATGTGCCAGCCGTCGCCCTGCTGCGTTTCCTGCCACCATACACGCCCGCCCATGGTCTTCGGGTATTTGGGGGTGACTTTCTCAAAGGCAAGGGCTTTCAGCATATCCTGCATATCGCCGCCGAAGGTGTTTTGCAGCACCGTGCTCTGCGAAAAGAGCGAGCACAGCGCCGCCGCCCCCGTCCACCCCAGCGAGCAGCGGCCTTTCTCGATGCCCACAAGCGTCTTTTTTGAAAGCCCTAAGCACCCCGCCATGCTCTCCTGTGTCAGCGCATATTCTGTTCTTACGAGCCGCAGCTGCTCGTCTGTCTTTTTTATAAATTCCTCTCTTGTCATAAAAATGCTCCTTTTCGTTACAAATTTCCTCTTTAGTGTAATCTTACACTATTTGAGCGGATTTGTCAAGAGGATTTTGAAAAAAACTGATTTCAGGCATTTGGAGGTAAGCTATAAAGGGCAGCAATCCGAAAGGGGAGGAGTTTGAATAAAGCACCAAATCCTCCTTTGTGCTTAATTGCCTATAAACGGAGTGTATATACCGATATTTCGGTCAAAAGGGCGATTTGGCGGGCGTTTGTATTGACACTTTTCGGGCTTTGTGGTAGAATTAACCTTGTATTATTATCAATTGTTTTTACAAAAAGTATTATGAAAAAGGACTGAATTTTCTTGACGGAAGAAAGAAAGCACAGGTTCAAGGAGGGCTCGTTTTTAGAGCTCTTAAATTACAAAGACCTGCTATATCAGCTTGTTGCAAGGGATATAAAGCTAAAATACCGCCGCAGCTTCTTGGGCTATGTGTGGAGCGTTTTAAACCCCCTGCTTATAATGATAATCATGTCGATAGTGTTCACCATGCTCTTTACAAAGAAGACCGAGCTGTTCCCCATATACCTTATGTGCGGCAGAACGGTGTTTGAGTTTATAAAGACCGCTACCGATAAGGCACTTGGCGCTGTTACCGACAACGCATCGCTTTTAAAGAAGACCTACGTTTCAAAGTTTATGTTCCCCATGTCGAAGATAACCGCATCAATGGTGGATTTCGTGTTCTCACTGGGTGCGCTCGTTCTGCTGATAATCTACTACTCGTTCAAATACAGCCGCTCGCTTTTCTCCTTCTGGGATCTGGGCATAGTCATAGTCATAGTCGAGGCTTATATCTTCGCTATGGGGCTTGGCTTCCTGCTGGCAGCGCTCAACGTCTTTTTCAGGGATATCAAGTATATCTACCACGCTATCACAACAATGTGGATATACTGCTCGGCAATATTCTACAACATGGGCTCATTCTACGACAAGGGCGCAAAGCAGATAAAGGCAGGCCATACCCCCTACGCCCTCTATCTTGCAAAGATAATCGAGTATCTGAATCCCGCATATATATACATCAAGCAGTTCCGTGCATTCGTGTGGGTGCCTATCTGCGGCAGAAAGCTCGAATCGTGGGCATTCGTCGATGCCAAGGACTTTGTACTGGGCTTTGCATACGCATTTTTGATGTTCACTATCGGCGTGGCAGTGTTCAGAAAATCGCAGGATAAGTTTATTCTTTACATTTAAAAGGAAAATGATACATGAGCGAATATATTGTTGATGTAGATAAAGTGACCGTTCGCTTCAACAAAGCGTCGGAGAATATAGATAACCTTAAGGAGTATTTTGTAAAGCTCGTAAAGCATGAGCTGATGTTCAAGGAGTTTTTAGCACTAAAAGACGTTGACCTGAAGATCAAGCCCGGCGAGGCGTGGGCGATAATCGGCACCAACGGCTCGGGCAAGAGCACCCTCCTTAAAGTAATAAGCCGTATACTCAAGCCCTATAAGGGCAGCGTCACGGTCAACGGCACGGTGGCTTCTCTTATCGAGCTGGGTGCGGGCATCGACCCCAAGCTCACAGCGAGGGAGAATATATACTTAAACGGCTGTATTCTCGGCTATTCCAAGAAATTCGTGGCTGAGCGCTTTGATGAGATAGTTGAGTTCTCAGAGCTTGAGGACTTTCTTGACACCCCCGTCAAGAACTTCTCCTCGGGTATGAAATCAAGGCTGGGCTTCTCGGTGGCTACCATGGTAAAACCCGATATACTCATAGTTGACGAGGTTCTCTCGGTGGGCGACGTG
>JAFYET010000009.1 GCA_017544125.1 Ruminococcus sp.
ATTGTTATGATGCAGCAGTTGACCGAGAGGTAAATCCTCTCAGCCGGCTGCTTTTTGTATGCGCATATATATAATGCAGCGGTTGCAAGGCTGCGAAGAAGCTACAATACGGTGGAGCAGACAGCGCCGCCGGAAAAAACAATATCAGTAAAGGAGACAGAAGATGATAGATCATACAAATGAGAAGCTGAAGAAGGTTTTGCTTGGAACAAGGGTGAAGGATGTCATACCTTACGCAAGGCACATAATGAGGCTGGAGCGTCTGAAGGATCTGGCAACAACACTTTCCGAATATGTAGATGAGGTAAATGCTGATTCAAAGGCGATCATCCCGCAAGGCAGCAGTTATTCATTAGATGGTGCTGCTGCGCTCATCGAGGCAATAACAGCTGAGCAGCTTACCGTGGAGAAGAAGTTCAGAGAACAGGTAACAGATGCTTTTGAAGATGCAGAATCAGATCAGATGGGTCGACTTGGAACAGTGATTGTTGATTCGTCTACTATAAATACCAATAATCTTATCAGGAACCTGAAGCAGAGGGTATGTGACGGAGCATACAATTACACTGATGATGACATCATTGAGATGATGCTGTTTTCAATACATCTGGATCAGTGGCTTGAAGAAAACTTCATGGAGGAAGCTGAATAGAAGATGCATGAGGAAGTAAACCAGAGGGTCGTGTCTTTGTGCATACGGGCAAGCAGAATGACAGCGGTTGTGCTGGCGAGAGCCTTAAGAAGGTTTCTGGCAGAACAGAGGCATAAGCATATGCACAAGCCTCAGCAGTATGCGACCGGAAAGCAGACGCTTAAGCAGCTTATGGCGCAGAATGCGGGAGCTACCAATATAGAGCTTGATTCCAGTGATACAAAGGAATTCAACAGGATTGCCCGGAAATATCATATTGATTACGCGATAAAGAAGGACAGGTCATGTAATCCTCCCAAATATCTGGTCTTTTTCAAATCAAGAGACCAGGAGATGATGACGATGGCTTTTCAGGAGTTCGTAAAGAAGTGCCGTGAAAAGGAGAATGGCAGGCCCTCGTTCAGAAAGCGGTTGATGAAGTATGCAGATCTTAGCCGTGATGTCAACAAAAAGCCTGATCGTGACCGTACACATGAGCTTGATAAGGAGCAGAGCCGATGATAAGCAGAAAGCATACAGGCAGAAAACATACTGTGAGTAAGAAAGCGGCTCCTTCGGATAAGAAGCTAAGGATACGATGTCCGAAGCTTTTTGTAAAGATATTTCCTTATATGATGTTCGCTTATTTCGGAAATAAGATGGCTTATGCCTACCGGATCACGGAGGGAGCTGACTTTTTTAATAAGCTGACGGGATGCATGGGAAATATCGGGCCAGCGTTCAGAAACCCTTTACCTAGCCTTAATATAAGTGACCTGCTCTTTGGCGTACTGACCGGCGTGGGAGTATATGCAGCGGTATACCTTAAGGGTAAGAATGCCAAGAAATTCCGGAAAGGTATGGAATACGGCAGTGCCAGATGGGGAACGGCGAAGGATATAGAGCCATATATGGATCTTGACAATCCTGACAATAACATTCCCCTGACACAGACCGAGGGACTTATGATGTCGGGAAAGCCCAAGCTGCCGAAGTATGGCAGGAATAAAAATATTCTTGTCATCGGGGGCAGCGGCAGCGGAAAGACTCGGTTTTTCGTTAAGCCGTCGATAATGCAGATGCATTCTTCCTATGTCATAACCGATCCCAAGGGCACGCTGCTTTACGAAACCGGCAAGATGCTACAGGACAATGGATATGAGATAAAAGTGCTGAATACGGTCAATTTTCAAAGATCAATGCATTATAATCCTTTCGCCTATATCCATAGCGAGAAGGACATCCTGAAGCTTGTAAACACGCTGATGGCAAACACGAAGGGAGAGGGAACACAATCCTCAGACGAGTTCTGGTCTAAAGCGGAGAAGCTGCTGTATCAGGCGTATATCGGGTACATATATTATGAATGTATCAAGGAGGAGCAGAATTTCAGCACTCTGATAGATATGATAAATGCCTCGGAGACCAGGGAAGGGGATGAGAACTATAAAAATGCGATAGACCTTATCTTTGAAGAACTGGAAAAAGAGGATCCGAACCACTTTGCAGTAAGGCAATACCGCAAATTCAAGCTTGCTGCGGGCAAAACTTTGAAATCGATCCTTATTCAGTGCGGTGCGAGGATGGCTCCGTTTGATATTCAGGAGCTAAGAGACCTTACTGAATATGATGAGATGGAGCTGGATCAGCTCGGGGAGCGTAAGACAGCCCTGTTCCTGATAATGTCCGATACGGATACGACTTTTAACTTTATTCTTGCGATCTTACAGTCGCAGATGTTCAATATATTGTGCGAATGCGCAGATGACAAGCATAACGGCAGACTGCCGGTGCATGTAAGGTGTCTGCTGGATGAGTTTTGCAATATCGGGCAGATACCGCAGTTTGAGAAGCTTATAGCAACGATCAGGAGCCGTGAGATATCGGCTTCTATTATTGTGCAGGCGAAATCTCAGCTAAAATCAATATATAAGGATAATGCCGATACTATCGAGGGTAACTGTGACGTCACGCTATTCCTTGGGGGAAAGGAAAAAACCACCC
>JAFYET010000045.1 GCA_017544125.1 Ruminococcus sp.
GTCGGCATCGTTACTCGTTTTGTATCGCACAAGGGTCTTGACCTTATAAAGTATGTCTTTGAGGATATAATCAGGATAGGCTATAAGTTTGCTATCTTAGGTTCAGGCGAGAAGATCTATGAGGATTTCTTCAACGAGATGCACTACCGTTATCCCGACAGGGTGGGCTTAAGGATAGGCTTTATCCCCGAGCTTTCCAAGAGGATATATGCAGGTGCTGATATGTTCCTGATGCCCTCTCAGAGTGAACCCTGCGGTCTTGCTCAGATGATATCACTCAGATATGGCACTATACCGATAGTACGTGAGACAGGTGGTCTGCGTGACAGTATAAAGGACGCAGGCGAGCCAGACGGCTCAGGCAACGGCTTTACCTTCAAGACCTACAATGCTCATGATATGCTTGATGCACTTGTGCGTGCAAGAAGCCTCTATGATGACAAGAAAAAGTGGGGCGCACTTGTTACCAAGGCGCTTAAGGAAGATTTCAGCTGGAAGAAATCGGCTGAGCTATATATCGGGCTTTATAAGGATATACATTGATGAAAATAGAGGCTGTTGCGTTTGTGCAACAGCCTCTGATTCTTATATATTATGTATCTGCCAGTTTATTGGTTCGGTGCCGTTTGCCTTCAAAAAAGCATTGACCTTCGAGAAATGCCTGCACCCGAAAAAGCCGTTGTATGCTGACAGCGGTGACGGGTGGGCTGCGGTGAATACAGCGTGTATGGGGTTGGTTATCAGCCCTTTTTTTGTCTTGGCGTTGCCGCCCCATAGAATAAATGCCGTAGGTACGTTTCTCTCGTTGAGCTTTCTGATTATCTCGTCAGTAAGCAGCTCCCAGCCCTTGCCTTTGTGGCTGTTTGCCTGACCCTCGCGTACAGTAAGTACTGTGTTTAATAGCAAAACGCCCTGCTTTGCCCAGTCAGTCAGCTCGCCGTTGTTTGGCTCGGGTATGCCGAGGTCGGCATTAAGCTCCTTGAAGATGTTTTTCAGGCTCGGGGGAGGCATAACACCCGCCTTGACCGAAAAGCACAGCCCGTGTGCCTGACCCGCCCCGTGATACGGGTCCTGCCCGATGATAACGGCTTTTACATCATTATAATCTGTGTATTTAAGCGAATTGAATATGTCATACATATCCGGGTATATCCTCATTGTCGAATACTCTTTTTTGAGGAATTCCCTTAGTGCGAGGTAATAGGGCTTTTGGAATTCTTCCTTAAGCACTTCGTCCCAGCTGTTGCCTATGTGTACCATATCAGAATGCCATTCCTGCAACTGCCGACGCTACAAGGCCTATAACCATAAGCGCACACAGCGCAAGCACAAGTATTCTCATAAATAAAGGCTTCTTGTTTGGATTTGTGTTCTTTGAGCTCATTTTGATTTTCCTTTCTTTTATCAGAGTCCGTTAGGGTTTTGCTTGGTAAAGTTCCAGCCGTCCTTGCACATATCATCAAGTGTGAACTGTGCTTCCCAGCCGAAAAGCTCCTTAGCCTTGGTAGGCTCGGCATAGCACCATGCTATGTCGCCTGCACGCCTCGGCATTACCTTGTAGGGCAGCTCCTTGCCGCAGGCTTTTTCAAATGCGTGAAGCACATCAAATACGCTTGAGCCCTTGCCTGTGCCGAGGTTGACAGCCTCAACGCCTGTATGCTCCAAAACATACTTAACAGCACAGATATGCCCTCTTGCAAGGTCAACTACGTGTATGTAATCTCTTACGCCTGTGCCGTCGGGGGTGTCATAGTCATTGCCGAATACGCCCAGAAACTCACGCTTGCCAACAGCCACCTGCTGAATGTAGGGGAAGAGGTTGTTGGGTATGCCGTTGGGGTCTTCACCTATAAGCCCCGAGCTGTGAGCGCCAATGGGGTTGAAGTAGCGAAGAAGTGCAATCGACCACTCACTGTCAGCAACAGCAACATCTTTGAGTATCTGCTCTATCATTACCTTTGTGAAGCCGTAGGGGTTGGTAGAAGTGTGTGTAGGCATTGTTTCAACATAGGGTACGGGGTTCTCGTTTCCGTAAACCGTTGCAGATGATGAGAATACTATCTTCTTGCAGCCATGATTCCTCATAACGTCTATAAGGTTGAGTGTGCCTGTTATGTTGTTGTGGTAGTATTCAACAGGCTTTGCAACGCTCTCGCCGACTGCCTTTAAGCCTGCAAAGTGTATAACGGCATCTATCTCATTATCATCAAATGCCTTTTCAAGGTCAGCCTTGTTTAAAAGGTCACCCTCGATAAAGTCAAAGTCCTTGCCGGTTATCTTCTTTACTCTTTTGAGCGCCTCGGGCTTTGAATTTGAGAAATTGTCAAAAACAATTATCTCATACCCATTTTCAAGCAGCTCAACGCAGGTGTGGCTTCCGATAAAGCCTGCACCGCCCGTTACCAGTATCTTTCCCATATTGTTATCATTTCCTTTCAATATCTTTGTTGTTTGTTATTATTGCAATTGCACAGGGCATTCTGCCGTCTGCAAGCTCAAAGCTCACTTCGTCAAACCCTGCCCCTTCAAAAAATGCCTTGTATGAGAACAGGTCAAATTCGCTCTTGAATTCAAGCCCTATGCCTTTGAGCACCTCCTGCATAGCTTTTGATGACTTCTTGCTAACATTTATGTATGTAGGTATTATGATAAGCCCGCCGGGCTTGCATACTCTTACAAATTCATCAAGTGCAGCGTAAGGGTCATCAAGCAGGTGAATGACATTTCCCGCAACTACCGTGTCAAAGCTGCTGTCCTTACATTTAATGTGCATGATATCAGCTGTTTTGAATACTACATTATCATACCCTTTGCACTTTTTCTCGGCTTCAATAAGCATTCTCTTTGACATATCCGTAGCTATGAGTTTTTTGCATTTCGGAGCTATATGTACTGAAATAGCGCCCGTTCCGCAGGCACATTCAAGCACAGTGTCGGTGTCACATATATAATCTGCAACTATCTGCCCTGTTTTCAAATAAACCTCTTTATTGTAAAGCGTTTCAAATGCATCATATACCGATGCTATATTATCCCAGAACATAATGTCACCTCTGATTCTAAAGCTATACAGCTATACACTATTTATTATATCATATTTTGAAAATATTGCAAGAGGGAACACAAAAATTATTGCATATTTTTGATTCTTGTGGTATAATTTTTATAATAGTAATATATGAACGGCAGGTGAGGTCGTTGAGTGATAAATGGCAAGGATCAAGGGGCGATATTGCAAAGTATATCCGTGATAACGGTATAGAAGACGATCGTATCAGACTTTTACCAGTGAACGGGTGGCAGGGAATACTCAAAACTGTTGGAGATCGTTTTGTTGATCATTCGTATTTTTACACATACGGGCTTCACTGGGCAAATACGAACGGCGGCTTTCGTGATGATGTGCCTGTGGTCTTTGCGTTTAGAGAAGGTCTGCAGGATACAGCTTCTTATGAGTGGTCAGAAAGACTTTCGGAGATAGTCGGTGAGCAAATGGTCTATCTGCTGATAGAAGAGCCGGGAGGGAAGTTTACCGTATGTGAGTGTATCAGCTCTGCTGTTTATCTTGTGATAAATGAAGCTGTATATCCAAGTGATTATTATATAACTGACAAGAAATTCAACTGGCTGATATCCGAGAACCACCATGATGTGGTCATGTTTTTGGGTGAAAGCCTTGATGTTGAAAAAATCAAAGCAGTAGTTATCAAAAAGGAGGAGGGCAAAAAATGAAATACATCATGTCGATCGACCAGGGCACTACCTCATGCCGTGCCGTTATATTTGATAAGGGCGGCGAGATAGTATCTATCGCTCAGAAGGAATTTACCCAGTATTATACAGGTGATGGCTATGTTGAGCATAATGTTTTGGAGATATTTGATACACAGCTCGAGGTCTGCAAAAAGGCTATGGAAAAGCTCGGAATATCAGCTGCTGATATTGCTGCTATCGGCATAACCAATCAGCGTGAGACTACTGTCGTGTGGGATAAGAACACGGGAGAACCTGTATATAACGCCATTGTATGGCAGTGCTGCCGTACAGCGCCGTTTTGCAAAAACCTCGAGGCACAGGGGCTTACACAGTTCTTCTCATCTAAGACAGGCCTGCTGATTGACCCCTATTTCTCGGCGACTAAGCTTCGCTGGATACTTGATAATGTTGAGGGTGTAAGAGAAAGAGCACAAGACGGCGAGCTGCTTTTCGGAACGATAGATTGCTGGCTTATATGGAAGCTCTCGGGCGGCAAGTGCCACGCTACCGACTATTCTAATGCATCAAGAACGATGCTCTACAATATAAATACCTTAGAGTGGGATAATGAGATACTCGGTCTTTTGGGTATACCAAGAAGCATGATGCCTAAAGTCGTTGATTCATCGGGTATCATTTGTCAGACGGATAAGGAGCTTTTTGGTGAGCCTATTGTCATTTCGGGCTGTGCGGGCGATCAGCAGGCAGCACTTTTCGGGCAATGCTGCTTTGATGAGGGTGATGTTAAGAATACTTACGGCACAGGCGGCTTTTTGCTTATGAATACAGGCGATAAGGTAGTGCGCTCAAAGAGCGGGCTGCTGTCCACTATCGCATGGGGCATAGGCGGCAAGGTGACATATGCGTTGGAGGGCTCGGTATTCATTGCAGGCGCTGTTGTAAAATGGCTGCGTGATGAGCTTATGATGATTCAAACAGCTGCCGAGACAGAACGTCTTGCTCTTGAAGTGGAGGACACAAACGGCGTTTATATCGTGCCTGCATTTGTAGGGCTCGGTGCGCCTTACTGGGATTCTGATGCAAGGGGAGTAATAACAGGTCTTACAAGGGGTGCTAACAGAAAGCATATAGTACGTGCCGCCCTTGAAGCTATAGCTTACCAGACCTGTGATGTGCTGGGCGCTATGGAAAATGACACAGGCAGCTTAAAGGCTATCAAGGTTGACGGCGGTGCAAGCTCTAACAATTTCCTTATGCAGTTTCAGGCAGATATGCTTGACCGCCCTGTGACAAGACCTAAAAATGTCGAATCAACCGCATTCGGTGCGTTCCTGCTGGCAGGTCTTGGCTGCGGGTATTATAAGGATATTGCCGAGGTCACAAGGCTTGTCGGCAGCTTTGAGACCTTCAGCCCCAACATAGATGCAGCTAAAAGAGCATCGCTGCTCAAGGGCTGGGCAAAGGCGGTTCAAAAAGCCAAAAGCGATTGACAATTTTGCGAAAATATTATATAATTGATATAGTAGAATTCTGTCGAAAGGAGGGATAAACGCTATGGCTAAAAAGTATCTTGAAAACCGTGAGCTTTCGTGGCTCAAATTCAACTACCGTGTGCTTGAAGAGGCAAGGGATAACTCTGTGCCGCTGCTTGAACGTCTGACATTTGCGTCTATCTTCCTTTCTAATCTTGATGAGTTTTACAGGGTCAGGGTAGGTGCGCTTGTGCGCCAGTCGCTTGATGATGACTCACAGCGTGATGCAAGGACGAACCTTCGCCCCTCTACTCAGCTTGAAAAGATATATAAGCGCACGAGAAAGCTCTATGAGCTGTTTGATCTGACGTTCTCTGATATAGAAGAGCGCCTTGCTGCCACGGGTGCTGTCAGAAAGACAAGAAAGACCCTTACTGACGGCGAAAAGACCTACTGCTCGTCATTTGCCGAGCATGAGCTTAAACCAAAGCTCAGAATGTATGAAAATGCCAAGAGTTTCTTTGCCGAGAACGGCAGGGTGTACTATGCGTTTTTGTGTGATAACGGCATACACATTCTCGATTATACAGGCGACCATTCCTCTATGATAGGGCTTAATGTCACAGATAAGGCATATATTCTTATCAGCGAGCTTGTGAATAAATACGCTGCCGATATTATAGGCAGAAAGCCCTCTGCATTCTGTACTTTCAGGGTGACAAGGAGTGCCGCACTCGATCTTGATACAGACTATATGGCTGAGCGTGACAGGCGTGAGGAAATGCGTAAGCTCGTGCTGCGCCGCAAAAAGATGCCGATAGTCCGTCTCGAAATAAGCAGCTGCACCGATAAAGCACTTAAAGAAGCTGTTTGCAGGCTTCTGCGTATTGGTGATGAGCCGACATTTGAAAGAGTATCTCCCCTTGATTTTGATTTTGCGGGTGATCTGCGTGACAGGTTCAAGGATAATGCTGCACTTTTCTATAATAAGCAATCGCCCCGCCGCTCACCTCTGGTAAGCCCGGAAGAATCAATGATGTCACAGATAGAAAAGCGTGATATACTGCTTTTCTACCCCTATGAGGATATCATGGATTTTGTAAGGCTTCTTGATGAGGCGGCAGCTGACCCCCGTGTCAGGAGGATAAGCATTACTCTTTACCGTGCGGCGTATGATTCGGCAATTATTGATGCTTTGTGTAATGCAGGCAAGAATGGCAAGGACGTTTTGGCGCTTGTTGAGCTGAGAGCACGCTTTGATGAAGAAAACAACATACTAAAGGCTGAAAAGCTCGAAAGCTCGGGGTGCCGTGTGATATTCGGTCTGCCGGGTATAAAGGTTCATTCAAAGCTGTGCCTTATCGAGTATGCTGATGGCGAGCAGACAAAGTATATAACACAGATAGGTACAGGCAACTATAATGAAAAGACCTCACGCCTGTATACCGACCTTTCGCTTATGACGGCTGCCTCCGATATCGCTGCTGATGCGGTGGAGACATTCAAAAAGCTCGAAGAGGGCAGGCTCGTTGAAAGCGCAGATACGCTTATGATATCGCCCCTTTGCCTTAAGAGCAGGATAATTGATATGATGGATGCTGAGATAACAGCCGCTCGTGCTGGCGGTGAGGGTTATATCGGCGCTAAGATAAACTCGCTTACCGACAGCAAGGTCATCAAAAAGCTTGTCGAGTGTTCGCAGGCGGGCGTTAAGGTCGAGCTGGTGGTTCGTGGAATATGCTGCCTTGTCCCCGGGATAGAGGGTAAGACCGAGAACATAAAGGTCGTATCCATAGTCGGGCGTTATCTTGAACACGCAAGGATATATATATTCGGCAACAGCTCACGCAGAAAGGTCTATATATCCTCTGCTGATTTTATGACGAGAAACCTCTCACGCAGAGTTGAAGCGGCTGCTCCTGTCAGAGATGAGGAGCAGAAAGAAAGAATAGTCGAGTATTTCAAGACAGAGCTTGATGACAAGGTAAGGGGAAGAGTTCTCTGCCCTGACGGCATTTACCGCCGTGAACAGTATGACGAGGGCGGTAAGGACAGCCAGCAGATACTTTATGAGCTTGCTGTCGAGAATGAAAAGGGCGTTTCACACATTGCGCAAGAGGCACAGCCCACTGTGCAGGAGCCTGTTGTTACGAGTGAACCTGAGCCGGAAAAGCAGGAAACTGCTGTTGCTGATGAGCCTGAAAAGCCAGAGCCGGTTCCGACAGAAGAACCGGCACCAGTGCCTGATGTTGAGCAGCCTATTGTTGTGACATATGAGCCTGAGCCGAAGAGAAGAGGCTTTTTTGCATGGCTCAAATCAATATTCAAAAAATAAAACGGGATCGAGTTTTATATGCTCGTCCCGTTTATTGTAAATGGAGTAATGAATATGTTTGGTCTGTTTAAAAAGAAAGCCCCCGAGGAAACCGCCCTTGAAAAGCGCCTTCGGGAGCTTAAAGTACGTAAGATAAGCTATGTTGATACTGATTTTGATGAGTTTACCCGCCTTATGCGCTCAGATGTTAAGAACTGGCTGAAGCTGAAGCCTGTAAACTACTACGCAACAAAGCGTGAATACATAATGGGCAGCGTATACACCGCACCCGATTACAGCGAGAATTATGTCAGCTTTGAGCGCTATGAGCAGGAGCGCAGAACGCATAAAAGCGAGATATATTCCATAGATTTTGAGCTGCTCTCAAAGGCGCTTGCCAAGGTGGGTATTATTATCACACGTCCTGAGGAAGAGGCTCAGTAGTATCTTCTGCTGATTCTTTTTCTTCAGCTGTTTCTGTTTGCTCACATTCGGTCAAAGCCTTTTGTGCTGAAATTTTCTCGTCATGCTTTTTGAATGCGTTCATGACTACCTTGTCCATAAAAAAGCCGCACAATACACCAATCATAGCACCTGCCATTACATCGGTGGGGTAGTGGACGTAGAAATAAAGCCTTGAAAAAGCAATTATCGCCGATGTTGCAAGCGATATTATGCCGTATTTGAGGTTGTGCTTTGCAATGACCGTTGAAACTACAAACCCCGCTGCTGAGTGCCCTGAGGGGAAGGAATAATCATATGGCACAGTAATTATCGTATCTATCACCCTGCTTGTATTTGCATAGCAGGGTCTTGTTCTTTTGACTATTGGCTTTAAAGTCAGGTTTACAAATATGAACTCGAGTAAAAACGCAGCAGCTGCGCTTAACCCTATTCGCCTTGTTTTGGGGACTATTATCAGCACTAATACCAGCAGTATCCAGAAAACCCCTGCTTCGCCCAATAGCGTAAAAAAATGCATTATATAGTCAAGAACAGGACATCGTATATTATATATCGCATCAAGAATATCAAATTCTGATAGAAAATAATTCATTTTTATCCTCCAAAAGCATTTTTTTAATTATACCATATACTTAACAGTTTTGCAATAATAATATAACCACAAGTTACCAATTCTTTGTTATAATTATTTAGGCATAACATATAAAAAGGAGGCGGCGTTTTTGTTCAGACTGGCAAGGTTTTTAAAGCATTATAAAGCACAGAGCGTTTTCGGTCCTCTTTTTAAGCTGACCGAGGCTGTTTTTGAGCTGCTTGTTCCTGTTGTTATGGCAAAGATGATAGATACGGGCGTTAAAAACGGCGACAGAACGTATATATACCACAGCGGTGCTATACTGGTGCTGCTCGGTGTTCTCGGGCTTACCGCTTCGCTGACAGCACAGTTTTTTGCTGCTCGTGCTTCAACGGGCTTCGGCACTGAGCTTCGTAATGCGCTGTTTAAGCATATAAACACCCTCTCATTCAAAGAGCTTGATAAATACGGAACACCCTCACTTGTTACGCGTATGACAAATGACTGCGACCAGGTGCAGACGGGCGTTAATATGATACTCAGGCTGTTCCTGCGCAGCCCTTTTATAGTGGTTGGTGCTGTTGTAATGGGGCTGACTATCAGCGTTAAGCTGACACTTATTTTTCTTATCGCATCGCCTGTGCTGGCATTGATAATATTTGCTATTATCAAAAAGACGGTTGTGCTTTATAAAACCACACAGCAAAAGCTCGACCGTGCATCGACCCTGACCCGTGAAAGCCTTACCGGCGCAAGGGTGATAAGGGCATTTTCCCGTCAGAAGGACGA
Organism: Ruminococcus sp.; assembly: GCA_017544125.1. Lineage (GTDB taxonomy): Bacteria > Bacillota > Clostridia > Oscillospirales > Ruminococcaceae > NK3A76. The sequence goes on from JAFYET010000045.1 coordinate 9,332, forward strand.
AACAGAGAGCTTTGAGAAGAACTCTGATGAGTTGTATGTAAACCAGCTTATCTCAGGGAAGATAGCAGCACTTATGAACCCGTTTACCTATGTTGTTGTAAATCTTGCTATTATAGCCATTATATGGTACGGCGGTAAGAGCGTTAATGTTGGAAATATCACGCAGGGTGAGGTTATCGCACTTGTAAATTACATGAATCAGATACTGCTTGCACTGGTGGCACTTGCTAACCTTATTGTTATCATTACAAAGGCTCAGGCATCTGCTGTCAGGATAAATGAGGTGTTTGATACCCAAACGACAATTTCCGACGGCAAGGGCGTAACTCCCGCAGATACTGATACTGCAATAGAATTCAGAGATGTTTGCTTTTCATACTATGCTTCAAGTGATGATGCTCTCGAGCATATATCGTTCAGCGCTAAAAAGGGTGAAACTGTCGGTATAATAGGCGCTACGGGATCGGGCAAATCGACGCTTGTAAATCTGATTCCGAGATTCTATGATGCTGTTTCCGGAGAAGTTATAGTTAACGGGCATAATGTCAGGGATTATACTTTAAATACCCTGCGAAGTGATATAGGCATAGTCTCGCAGAAGGCAGTGCTGTTTAAGGGTACTATCAGAGATAATATGCGCTGGCGTGATAAGGGCGCAACTGATGAGCAGATAGAAAAAGCCCTTATGATATCGCAGTCACTTGATTTTGTCAAAGAAAAGCCGGGCTATCTTGATTCAAAGATACTGCAAGGGGGCAGAAATCTATCAGGCGGTCAGCGGCAGAGGCTGACTATTGCAAGGGCTCTTGTTGGTGAGCCTGATATACTGATACTTGATGATTCGTCATCTGCACTTGATCTGGCAACAGATGCAAGGCTCAGAAAGGCTATACGGGAAAACACCGATAATATGACCGTGATTATCGTATCACAGCGTATATCATCTGTCAGAAATGCTGATAAGATACTTGTGCTCGATGACGGCAGGCTTGCAGGCACGGGAACACATTCTTCTCTTTTAGATAGCTGCGAGGTCTACAGAGAGATATGCCGCTCTCAGGGCATCGAAACCGGCGAAAGGGGGGCAGAGTGATGAAGAATAATAAACTATCCGCCTCACCGCTGCGCTCCGTCCTGTTATATGCAAGACCTTATATTGGTTATCTTCTTTTCGGGCTTGTATTTGCTGTGATATCGGTTTCTCTTACTCTTTATGCGCCTATACTCACAGGGCAGGGGATAGATCTTATAATCGAAAAAGGCAGGGTCGATTTTGATGCGCTTTCGCCCATTCTTATAAAGCTCGGTATAATTGCAGGGATTGTTGCGGCTTCTCAGTGGCTAATGTCACTGTTTACCAACAAAGTGACATATCTGACTATTCGTGATATCAGAAACGATGCTTTCAGGCGGCTTGAACGCCTGCCGCTTCGTTATATCGACTCTCACCCTTACGGTGATATCATTTCACGTATGATAAATGATATGGAGCAGATATCTGACGGGCTTATCATGGGCTTTGCACAGCTTTTTACCGGCGTTGTTACTATATTCGGCACGCTTGGCTTTATGCTTTCTGTCAATGTTAAGATAACGCTTATTGTTGTTGTTATAACTCCGCTTTCGCTTTTTGTGGCAAGGTTCATCTCCAAAAACACCTTTCTGCTTTTTAAGGACAGGTCGGTAACAAGAGGCGAGCTTACTTCGATAGTCGAAGAAATGACAGGTGAGCAGAAAACAGTTGCTGCATTCTGCCATGAGCAGGACGCTTATGAGCAGTTTTCGCAGGTCAATGAAAGGTTGCGCACCGTAAGCGCAAGGGCTATATTCTTTTCATCACTTACTAACCCTTGTACACGCTTTATAAACGGTCTTGTTTATTCTTCTGTTGGTATTTTCGGCGCACTTGCCGTTATAAGCGGCTCGGGTTTTACGGTTGGAAGCCTTTCCTGCTTTCTTACCTATGCTAACCAGTATACCAAGCCATTTAACGAGATATCGGGCGTTATAACCGAGCTTCAAAGCGCTGTTGCCTCGGCTAAGCGAGTCTTTGAGCTTATAGATGAAGAGGAAGAGATCTCCGATGCAGACAATAATGTGCTTACAAGTTGTGAGGGGAATGTTTCACTTAATGATGTTTTGTTTTCATACA
>JAFYET010000046.1 GCA_017544125.1 Ruminococcus sp.
GTCTCTTACGACCTCGAGCTCGAGCTCTTCCCAGCCGCTGATCGACTCTTCGACGAGAATCTGTCCTACAAGACTTGCCTGAAGTCCACGTTCGCATACCACCTTCAGCTCGTCTACGTTATATACGAGGCCGCCGCCTGCGCCGCCCATGGTGTATGCAGGGCGAAGAACTACGGGGTACTTTAGCTCCTCAGCTATCTTGACAGCCTCGTCAACCGAATATGCCACCTTGCTCTTGGGCATACCTATGCCTAAAGCGCTCATGGCGTTTTTAAACTCTATCCTGTCCTCACCACGCTCGATAGCGTCTACCTGAACGCCTATTACCTGCACGCCGTACTTTTTGAGCACGCCTGCCTTGTCAAGCTCAGAGCAAAGGTTAAGACCCGACTGACCGCCCAGGTTCGGCAGCAGTGCATCGGGGCGCTCTTTATCTATTATCTGTGTGAGCCTGTCAAGGTTCAAAGGCTCGATGTAGGTTATGTCTGCAACATCGGGGTCGGTCATGATAGTTGCGGGGTTTGAGTTTACAAGCACTATCTCATAGCCTAAGTTTCTCAGCGCCTTGCAAGCCTGTGTGCCCGAATAGTCAAACTCGCACGGCTGACCTATGATTATAGGGCCCGAGCCTATGATCATTATCTTGTTGATATCCTGTTTCTTTGGCATAATAATACTCCTTTACATAACAGCTTGGGATACTGCATAATATGCACTCCTGAAAAAATCCCTTACCAACTATCATACCATATTTCGAGTAAAATTGCAATACGAAATGCCAAATTACCCCCATTCTTTAAAAAAGTTTACAAAATCCCGCAGCGCTGTATGGAAAATTATGATATAATACTATCAATGCACAATTATTATCCAAGGAGATATGCTATGTATTTAAGAAATATAATACCCGCACTGGCTCTGGGGCTGCTCCTCACCGCCTGCGGCAGCAGTAATGACAGCTCATCAAAGCCCGGGCGCACGTCAGCGGTAACGACTAAAACCGCCGCACAGACCCTGCCCGAAAGCACACCCGACAGTACTTCCAAAAGCTCATCGCAGCAAGAAAAAAGCCCCCTTGAAGATAAGGGGCTTACAAAAGCCATGTTTGACAGTGCCGCCCCCGATGTAAACACCGTGATAACAGGCACCACCGTTATGCAGGACGCTGATATAGACGGCAGACCCTATACCCTCACCCTCGACCTTAAAGGCTGGGCGGGCAAGACCTCGCCCGAGCAGATAGTCACCCTATCACGCCTTTACTGGCAGTGCTACCCTGCTATGTATGAGCGCTTCGGCGTGTCGTCAGGGGCGAGCAGAGATGTGACCTTTGTGGTGGATATCAACTACGATTACGAGATAGCCGCCACCGAGCGTGATGTTGTGTATCTGCACGATAACTGGCTGCACGATAACCCCGATGACTTCGACTGCATGACCCACGAGCTTGCCCACGTCATACAAAACGTCTGGGACGAGGAGTATCTTGAATACAGCAGCTATACCGAGCGCTTTGCCGACTACTGCCGCTATGTCTACGCCCTTGATAACGGATACTTCAACGACTCCTGCTGGCGATTGCAGGATTATTTCGCAGAGGGCAGCAGAGAGTCAAGCGTGCGCTTTTTGGTGTGGCTCGACTATACATACTCCAAAGCTGA